>NZ_JBHIQH010000105.1:0-53095 GCF_042196485.1 Bartonella sp. AD24XZML
AGTGCTTGGGGGAGATTGGCTAGGCAAGAAGCTGGGGTAATACTATTGTTTATAGAGTGGTGCGGTGTGGAAGTTTCATTTAGCTTTATTCTGTAAATACGTAAAAGCGTAAAAACGGAAATGTGCAAAAAAGGAAAAGGCTTTATGTCGTTAGAGGCGTTGTGGTTAATGATACGCAATGTATAGGGATCGTGTTTTCGAAGGTAGGAAGAACAACATAAATGGAAGGAGTGGCTTAGAGGAAGCGTGTGAAGAGAGAGAAAATGGGGAAGGCTGTATGGGAAATGCATAGAGTATGAAGTGTGGGGCAGTGAAGCATGTTGTGAATGGTGAGTGAAGAATGGAGAAGGTTTTTGAGAAAAGGAAGGGCTTCTGTCGTGGGGGAGTGGTGTTTATCTGAAGGGCGCATGTTTAAGGTGTGGAAGGTGAGGAAAAGTTGGAGGGAGGATGATTGTTCGTAAGTTGTGGAAGGATTAGTCAGAGGTGTTGGGAAAATGCTTTAGGGGAAAAAATTAGCGTAATTTCTTGTCACACTGAAACCAAAATCATCATAAAAATTGAAGGAAATTAGCGGGTAAAATTGGTGGAAAAAAAGTTTTGATTCTTAAGGTGTGGGATGACGTTTTTTGAGAGCATGGAAGAGTAAACTTGAAAAACCTTTCCCTTTTTGTGGAATTTTTATTCACAAACTTAAGAAAATAGGGTATGAACGCTGGAAATAACGCGCAGCTTAACAAAATATGTGCACTGTAAAGGAAATGTTTGTTTATGTCAAAAGAAGAAGTTTTAGAATTTTCTGGTATCGTTACTGAACTCTTACCTAACGCGATGTTTCGTGTGAAACTGGAAAATGATCATGAAATTATTGCCCATACCGCTGGTAGAATGCGGAAAAATCGTATACGGGTGTTGGCCGGTGATAAAATCATGGTGGAAATGACGCCTTATGATTTGACAAAAGGGCGTATTACATATCGCTATAAGTAGCATCGTGGGTGGCTTGCACTTTTTTCTAAAAGCTATCATATTATTTCTATTATTTTTTAACAGTTTTTTAGCTTGCTTTTCATCAGTGAAAAAAGAGGAGTGTTTGAAGAGCCTTGAAAAACTGTAAAATCGTTTCGGAAAAAGGATAAGGAGATCAATAGCGCTTAAAAGGGAGCGCTAAAGGGGCGCTTAAAAAGGGGGCGCTAAAGGGGGTGAGAGGGAAGTCAATTGTGAAGGGGTGGAAATGAGAAATATAAGAGAGTGCGGGGAAAAACGTTTGGCAGATACTCTTACAGAAGAAATTCATTTGGTGCTTGCCTCCGCTTCGCCAAGGCGTTTAGCGCTCTTGGCACAAATAGGGATTGATCCCCAGCAGGTTTATGCAAGCGATATTGATGAAACGCCAAAATTAAAAGAACATCCTGCAAACCTTGCCAAACGTTTGGCAAAAGAAAAAGCGCTGAAAGCCCAAAAAATTTTGCGCTGGTACAGTCAGAATGGTCAAGAAAAATTACCTGGACAGAAAATGATTATCTTGGCGGCTGATACGGTGGTGGCTGTTGGGCGGACCATATTCCCCAAACCAGAAAGCGAGGATGAGGCTTATGAATGTTTACGATACCTTTCTGGGCGTTCGCATAAGGTCTATGGTGCCATTTGTGCGCTCAATGAACGTGGAAAAATAACCGTAAAATTGGTTGAAAGTCGTGTTCGTTTTAGACGCTTAACCTCTGCCATGATGAAGGCTTACCTTGCTTCAGGAGAATGGCAAGGGAAAGCGGGTGGCTACGCTATCCAAGGAAAAGCAGGGGCTTTTGTTGTCCATATCACGGGTTCTTATTCTAATGTTGTGGGATTGCCTTTGGCTGAAACAGCCGATCTCTTGACCGCTTATCACTATCCACTTTTCACTCACTGGGCTGAACAAACGCATTAGAAAAACTTTAAGGTAAGATCACTGCAAGGTGAAAAGCAACAAAAAGAGAAATGCAAAAATGAAAAAAAAGCAACAGAAGAAAAGTTAATGAAGAAGCCAATGACAAAGGTGTGCCAAGAACAAAAAGAGCTAAATTTGCAAAAAGAGACCCGTCCTCCGCATCCTTGTCCTATTTGTGGTCAGATGTCACAAAAATCTTCTTATCCTTTTTGTTCCACACGGTGCCGAGCTATTGATCTTAATCGTTGGCTTTCAGGCTCTTATATTTTACCACCCCCACCACAAGTAAGTGATGAAGAAGAATAAAGGGGATATTCCTCTTGAGAAAGAACGCTAAAGCGTTTTTTGTGTGGGAACTGAAGGGGAGGCGCGCGGGATTATCCTATATCAATCTATTTAAGAGCTGGATTAACGGCTTGCTTATTATCGTCATTCGCAAAGACGCAGATTAAGTTCAATCAACGATGGAAGTTTTAATACATATCTAAGACTTATTCCCAAAGGTTTTGTTTACCATGGATAATTATAAATTGCTTTGTTGCATGAAGGTCGATGGTGCCTTGTTGCAAGAAGGTTGTTGGTGCCTTTAGGGTGTGAGGAAAAATTGATAGTCCAATCAGTATTGCTAAGGAAAAAGAGGGGCGCGTGTTTTGGTGCAAAGAGACGGGGCAATAAAAAATCGCTTGTTGGTGCTTTTGCTGGGTAATGGTATGGTGTCATTTGGGGGCTGGATTGATTATATCGTGATTTTGACCGTATCTGTGTTCACGTGGAAAGCTGATCAATATGACGTCGCTTTGATTGGAGCGGCAACATTATTACCTGGTATCGTTCTGTCTAAGCCAATTGGAATGTTGGTAAGTCACCGTTCTATGATCCATTGGTTGCGGGCGTCACTGCTGTTACGGGCACTCTGTACTGTCGGTTTATTGATGGCGACGAGTCTGCAAGGATTTATTATACTGGCAGTTATTCGAGCGACATTCAACAGTCTAGCCATGCCTGCAATTTCTGTTCTTAGTGCAAATTCGGTGCCTGAAAACGGACGGACTCGTTACTATTCTGTGCTTAACATGATCAATAGCGCAGCAAAGATGATAGGACCTGCTTTGGGGAGTACGCTTTGTCGCGTTTTTATCAGATACATATACTTTATTGTTTTCTGGATTTTTGACATTGCTAGGCTTTATCGTGTTTTGTTGTCTTGGTGCACAACCTGTCTCGTCACTCATGATAAAAACAGCGAATACCATAAAATCAAAGCATAGGCTTTATGGGACAACTTGGTATGCCTATGTGGCGGTGATGTTTGTATATTTTGCCATGATCTTTATGGTGAATAATCAGTTGCCTGTTATTCTTAGTGCAATGAAAATGAATAAACAAGCTCTTAGGATGCTGGTATCGGCTTCGGCAATCGGTAATTTTCTCTATGGGTTTTGGAGTGTGAAACAATCTAAGCATAAACCCCTTACAGGCAAAATATCAGAGTTGTTAATGCCGGCAATGTCAACAATGATTGGTTTTTTCATGATCTCAGTGTGCTTTTTTTACTTTGATTTACTCCGGATTGAGACTTTGTTGCTATGTTTTTTCCTTATTGGAATGGTTAGCGCTTACTTTTCCATATCTTCTAATGTTTATCTGGTAAGCAATTTCAATGAACAGATTGGGGTGGCTTCCGGATGGGTGCAGTCTATACAAAATTTAGCTATGTTGGTGGCTCCCTTTGTTGGAACGTTTGTTTTAGGTCACACTTCGGCTGGAAAATTGTTCCTTCTTTCTGGATTGAGTGGATTATTCTGTTTATTGGCTATCAGGATATTGGTGAACCGTTCTTTGTTAATTGTTCGATCTCAATGATTGGCTCATCAATGAAACAAATGTTTTAAATCATTTTTCTGAGATTTAGAGGACGTGGAGATAATCCAACATAGAGCAGCTTTTTCAACGTCATAGATTCAATTTTTGATTTTTACTTAGCCGCTTATATGTTTTTTTCGGGGCTTTGCCTTCTTGATACGGTTCCACTGTCTCGTAAACGCAATAGGGGGCATGGTTTTGAGCGACAATGTCATTTTTGTTTAACTCCGCTTTGCTACGAATAGTCAAACTTAAAAACTCAGCTGCCAATCCTTAATCAGCTTGACTTGAAGCAATAATGAAAACAGAAAACGAGGAGCTATAGTGTGAATTATCTTATATGCCGTAAAATATCATTCTTGGAGGTATGGTGATATCAGGTATGGGAAACTTTAGGCAGGGGGTATGTTAATTGTTGCTCTTTTTCCTAATCAGAAATCAACCACAAGATTGCTTTTTGTTTTTTCGGCTGGAGCTCTCTAAAGTTTTTCAAAAGAGTGTGTTCTTTTTCGCTATAGGTGTATTGGTCGTGGTGTAAGAGAGTTTCTTTTGTGGGAAGATCTTCTTTTGTGGCAATGTCTGCATAAAAAAAGCTTATAGGGATATCCAGTTTTTGGGCGATTTTGAGTAAACATCCTGCGCTTACACGATTGAAGCCTTTTTCATACTTTTGGATTTGTTGGAAACTAACGCCTAAATGGCTTCCTAATTCTTTTTGGGAAAGGCTCATTGAAATGCGTCTGTGGCGGATTCTTTTGCCTATCAGAATGTCGATAAAATTTGGATTTTTAGTTGGCACTTCAAGCCCCCCTCCGGTTGCGAGCGCCCTCGCATTGGTATTCCGGGAGTCAAAATACTGAGCTCTAGTCAGTTTTTTTGCTTTTAGTGCGGAAACGCACCTGGACATGGCAAAAACTCCCGGAATTCCGGGATACCCACAAAAGTGGGCTCATTTTACGCTAGAGCTTAGGGTTTTTGAATCCCTCTTGATCGCTGCGTAGACGACCAAAATTACACTTTAAGTGATAAAGTAATTTCAGGAGATTGGCAAGAAAAATGAAAAATTTTCTATTCTGTTATACCGTAAAACGGCGCTATTTGAAGGAGGAGTGAAGAGCTTGAATATTCAGGATAGGGCTTAATTTGTTGAGCCTGGTGAAGTGCTGTCTTTTTTGGGGGGTGGAGACTGTAAGGGTACTAGGCAAAAAGCTGGATTCGTTTTCAGAACAGTGTTTACAGAGCAGCGCGGGTGGTGATGTGGAAATTTTATTTGGCTGTTTTCTGTGAATGTGTAAAAACGTGAAACGTATATTCGTCAAATAATGCGGAGGATTTGTACTGTGTGTATGCTTTTATCATGGCGTGGAATATGGTCAGAGAACTAGGGGACGCATTTGTGAATGGAGCGGGGAAAGCTGGGATGAAAAGGGGTGTTAAGTGCGTTTTCTGGAGAAAAGTATGTGGAGAATATTGGGAGGAAGGGCTTATTTGTCTTGTCTGATAAAGCGCGTCTTTTGAGGGGTGGTGATAATTATATGAAGTGATCAGTAGTCCTTCCCTAGATAAGAAGCTGGATTGTTTACGGACCAGTGTTTATCGAGCGGTGCGTGGGGTGGTGAATCTTTCGTTGGCTGTTTTCTGTGAATGTGTAAAAGCGTGAAAATGTGAATCTGTAAAAGTGAAGCGGAGGATTTATGGATTTATGTATTGTGCGTGTTTTGGGGTCACGTTGGGCTTTTGTCTGGCATGGATGGGGTGAGATAAATGGGGGGAGAACGAGCTTGTTAATCGAGGAGGGAAGCTGGAATGAAGAGTGCTGTAAGTCGTAAATGTTTGATGGGAGAGAAAAGGGGGGGCGTGGAATGGAGAGAGTGCCTATGGACAAAAGGAGGGCGTGGATAAGAGGTGGGGTGGTGTAAAGGATGCGTGAAGGATGGTGTGAGGGTGATAGAAGAGGGAGGTGAAGAGATAGAGAGGAAAGGGTGTGGGGCTTTGAAAGGGGGTGAGAATGGAGAAAATGCCCTGGAAAGTATGGAAAGTATGGTGATGTGGTGAGCTAAAGGGGATGAGAGCAGGGCTCGAAAAAATAACTGGGAAAGGGAGCCGTGGTGGGGAAATGAAAAAAAACTTCCTCACCCCCCAGTTGTTTTCAAAGGGGAGTGAGGGGGCTTATCAAGAAGAAAAAAGCTAGTTTCTTTTCATAATTTTCCAAGTTTTTCCATCAGACATATACATAATCTTTTGACCTGTGGTTATCTTTTGTGTGCCGTGAGTGGTGTGAAGCGTAGAACTGGAAGCCGCTAGATGATCTATAAAGATTGATTTCCACTTAAATAAATCAGGAGATGGCAAAAAGATATTGGGTGCCCAAGAACGATTTTTTGAACGAATAACGACAAGCTCTTTTTGTTTCAAAACGTTAGAAATTGTTTCTGCAGACAGATCTTTCCCATTGGAAATGGGTATTTCTGGTTTAGCAGTAGGCGAGGCTAAACCTCCAAAGTCGCTTATACTTGTCATGCAAAAGTTGGATGTACATGATGTTTGGATGAAGTCAGAATCTTGACACTTTCCTTGATTAGAAGCTTTCAGAATCGTTTCGTGTATCTTGTTTTGTTTTATGCCTTGAGGCTCAAAAAAAAATCGAACTTTGCGGACTTAAATCATAACAGGAGGAGAGATGTCTCTTCCAACGAGAATGGTCTTCAACAAAACTTGAAGATTTACGGAATTGGCCAAATGTATTTGGTACTTCTATGGTCCCAATATTCACTTGTTTACCCGTTATAAAATCGACTACTGTCGCTGTAACTAGATTTCCATTTTGGAATTCAAATTTATTTCCCCAGAAATAGATGGAGTTAGGCCCACCATCGTAATTTACTTGCTGGGTGAAAACAAATACATCAAATGATGCATTTTTAAGCCATTCATGCTCTATTGTAATAACTTTGCCGGCAAAAATGGCATAGCTTGGTTTACTTATCAGAAGGAATAAAAATATTAAAAGAATTTTTTTACAGTATTGTACATACTAAAACTCCTTTATCTTGATAAAGACAGTGTAAGTTTATAAGTATTAAAGCTTATATTTAATGTTTTGTTAAGTAAAAATAGAAAAATACTTTTGATTTTTACTCTAAACTATAGGCTGTAAAGACTGCTTTGTTTGAAATGTTTTTGCATGCTCCTTTCTGCTGTTCAAATTTAAGTTTTAATAGTGGAGTTTGTGGGTGAGAGTTTAAAAAGGGGAGTGATGATGTGGGGTATAAGAAAAGTTGCGGTTTTTATTTAAAATGATAGCGTATTTTTTTTCTCCCTCTTGCTATGAGGCTTGTAGAAACCCATATTCTTTTTAGCACTATGGTTCTTCTTCATGCTGCTTTTTTCGCGGTGTTTTTAGAGGATGGATAATCCTTTCTGGATGTTTCTTGTGTGGAATATTGGAGAGGTTAAAGTGTGGTGGTGGCTTGAGATTTAAGGAAAAAAAATGAACTTGGAAAAATATAGCGAACGCGTGCAGGGTTTTTTACAATCAGCACAAAATAGCGCTCTTGCTTCTGATCATCAGCAGTTTATGCCGGAGCATTTCCTGAAAGTGTTGTTAGATGATTCTCAAGGATTGGCTGCATCGCTTATCCAAAACGCTGGTGGTGATCTTACTCTTATTCAAAAGGCGCTAAAAGAAGCACTTAATGCTTTGCCTAAGGTGCAAGGGGGAAATGGACAGCTCTATCTTTCGCAGCCATTGGCAAAAGTTTTCGCGCTGGCTGAGGATATTGCGAAAAAAGCCGGTGATCAATTTGTGACCGTGGAGCGCATGTTACAAGCGCTGATCATGGAAAAGACCGCAAAAACAGCCGATATTTTAACAAGTGGAGGATTGACCCCGCAAGCGCTTAATCGGGCAATTAATGCGCTGCGGAAAGGAAAAACAGCAACAAGCCCCCATGCCGAAGGACAATATGATGCCTTGCAAAAATATGCCCGGGATCTCACAAAAGATGCCCGTGAAGGAAAACTCGACCCTGTGATTGGGCGGGAAGAGGAAATCCGCCGCACTATTCAGGTGCTCTCACGGCGGACGAAAAATAATCCCGTGTTGATTGGTGAGCCTGGGGTGGGGAAAACAGCTATTGTGGAAGGGTTAGCTCTGCGCATTATCAATGGCGATGTGCCTGAAACTTTGCGGGATAAACAGCTTCATGCGCTGGATATGGGAGCGCTTATCGCTGGTGCAAAATATCGTGGGGAATTCGAAGAGCGCCTTAAAGCGGTGCTGGCAGAGGTGCAAGCTGAAAATGGACAAATTATCCTCTTTATTGATGAATTGCACAATCTTGTTGGCGCTGGAAAATCTGACGGTCCTATGGATGCTTCTAACTTGTTAAAACCTGCTCTTGCACGCGGAGAACTCCATTGTGTGGGCGCTACTACGCTCGATGAATATCGAAAATATGTCGAAAAAGATGCTGCTTTGGCACGCCGCTTTCAACCTGTCTTTGTACCTGAACCCTCTTTGGAAGATACTATTTCTATCTTGCGCGGTATTAAGGAAAAATATGAACAACATCACAAAGTGCGCTTGGCTGATAGTGCTTTGATTGCGGCCGCGCGTTTGTCTAACCGCTATATTACGGATCGCTTCTTGCCGGATAAAGCTATTGATCTTATCGATGAAGCGGCGGCGCGGTTGCGCATGCAGGTCGATTCAAAGCCGGAAGAACTCGATGCTGTTGATCGGCGTATTTTACAGTTGAAGATCGAACGGGAAGCTTTGAAAACAGATGTCGAGCCAACAGCAAAAGAACGTTTGAAAAATGTGCAGGAGGAACTGAAAACATTGGAACAACAGTCCGCTGAGATGACAAGTGCTTGGCAGGCTGAGAAACAAAAATTAGGGCATGCTGCTGATTTGAAAAAACAACTCGAAGAAGCCCGTAATGCTTTGGCTATTGCACAGCGTGATGGACAATTCCAACGCGCTGGAGAGCTCGCTTATAGCGTTATCCCTGAACTCGAAAAACAATTGAGTATCGCGGAAAATGATGACCAACAAAATCATCTCGTTGAAGAGACGGTCTCTGCTGAACATGTGGCGCGGATTGTTTCGCGCTGGACCGGTATTCCTGTTGATCGAATGCTGGAGGCAGAACGGGAGGCGCTGTTGCGGATGGAAGATGAAATTAGCAAACGTGTGATTGGGCAGGGAGAGGCTGTTCAAGCTGTTTCTCGCGCTGTACGCCGTGCGCGCGCAGGGTTGCAAGATCCTAATCGGCCCCTTGGATCTTTCATGTTTTTGGGTCCTACCGGTGTGGGGAAAACCGAATTAACCAAAGCTCTTGCCGCTTTTCTTTTCCAAGACTCCAATGCCATGTTGAGCATCGATATGTCGGAATATATGGAAAAACATGCTGGGGCGCGGCTGATTGGGGCACCTCCTGGATATGTTGGATATGAAGAGGGGGGGGTGCTGACGGAGGCTGTACGTAGAAGACCTTACCAGGTCATTCTGTTTGACGAAATTGAAAAAGCACACCCTGATATTTTTAATCTCTTGTTGCAAGTGTTGGATGAGGGGCGCTTGACCGATAGTCAAGGGCGTACCGTTGATTTTCGCAATACCTTGCTGATTATGACCTCAAATCTTGGTGCTGAGTTCTTAACTGCTTTGCCTGAAGGGCAAACCGTTGATCAGGCAAAAAATGATGTCATGAATGTCGTCAAAGCCGCTTTCCGTCCGGAGTTTTTAAATCGTATCGATGAGATTATCCTTTTTCAGAGGTTGCAACGCAAGGATATGGAGGCTATCGTTGATATCCAGATACAACATTTGCAAAATTTGCTCAATGAACGCAAAATAACTTTGCAAATCGAGCCAGAGGTGAGAAAATTTCTTGCCGATAAAGGCTATGATCCGCTCTATGGTGCGCGTCCGCTTAAACGGATTATTCAAAAAGAAATTCAAGATCCACTGGCGGAAAATATCTTATTTGGAAAAATTCACGATGAGACAACGGTGAAAATTACAAAACAAGGAGATCGGTTGGAATTTTTGCCTGAAGATTAAGTGTGGAAAAATTCACGCTATAAAGGGCGGTGATAATCTTATTATGCGATAAAACACCGCTCTTTGAGGCGTGCTGATTTAGAAAAATTCACGATGAAACAAGCGGTGTTTTATTGCAAAGCAAAGGGAGTGGTCGGTGTTTTTGCATGTTAAATGAGTGTTCTCGAATATCGTAGGATTCTTTTACTTCTGGTTGTAGTGAAAGCTATTTTCTTGCAATGTTATAAGTGAAGTCACAAGCGGGATTGCTTTATTGCTTTGTGCGTAAAAGCGTTAAAGAGAAATGCCGTTTATCCGCCGTAAAACACTGCTCTTTGAAGGGGTGTGGGGGAGCTGGTTTGAATTTGACTTAAGGATGTTTTGTTGTTTGATATATTAGCAAATAACGTTGATCGTTGCTCTTTTTCCTAATCAGAAATCAACCACAAGATTGCTTTTTGTTTTTTCGGCTGGAGCTCTCTAAAGTTTTTCAAAAGGGTGTGTTCTTTTTCGCTATAGGTTTCTTGATTGTGGTGTAAGAGGTTTTTTTTTGTGGGAAGATCTTCTTTTGTGGCAATGTCTGCATAAAAAAAGTTCATAGGAACTTCTAGTTTTTGAGCGATTTCCAGTAAACATTTGGCACTTACACGATTGAAGCCTTTTTCGTATTTTTGGATTTGTTGGAAACTGACACCTAAATGGCTTCCTAATTCTTTTTGAGAAAGTCCCATTGCAATGCGTCTATGACGGATTCTTTTGCCTATCAAAATGTCGATAAAATGTGGATTTTTAGTTGGCACTTCAAGCCCCCCCTCCGGTTGCGAGCGCCCTCGCATTGGTATTCCGGGAGTCTAAAAGTACTGAACTCGAATCAGTTTTTTTGCTTTTAGTGCTGAGAAGCACCTGGACATAGCAAAAACTCCCGGAATTCCGGGATATCCGCAAAGCGGGACAAATTCATGTACGAGTTTTCGGGCTTTTAGCTCCCTATTTGACCGCTGCGTATACGATCAAAAACACAGGTCAATTCATAAGGCAATTTCAGAAAATTGGCAAGAAAAATTAAAATAATATCAAAGACTATAAGATTGGGTACTTTTTAAAAAAGTGCGAAATATGGATTTTTAGTTGGCACTTCAAGTCCCCCTCCGGTTGCGAGCGCCCTCGCATTGGTATTCCGGGAGCCTGAAAGCACTGACCTCGAATCAGCATTTTGCTTTTAGTGCCAAAGCACCTGGACATAGCAAAAACTCCCGGAATTCCGGGATATCCGCAAAGCGGGACAAATTCATGTACGAGTTTTCGGGCTTTTAATCCCTATTGATCGTTGCGTGGACGATCAAAATTACACTTTAAGTGATAAAGTAATTTCAGAAGATTAGCAAGAAAAATCAAGAATTTTCTATTCTATTATGCCGTAAAACACTGCTCTTTGAGGGGTGTTGGTTTGAATGTGACTTAAGGGGAATATGAATGGAATAATGTTGATTAGTGCGCTGTTGCTTAATCAGAAATCAACCACAAGATTGCTTTTTGTTTTTTCGATTTGAGCTCTCTAAAGTTTTTTAAAAGGGTGTGTTCTTTTTCGCTATAGGTTTCTTGATTGTGGTGTAAGAGGGTTTCTTTTGTGGGAAGATCTTCTTTTGTGGCAATGTCTGCATAAAAAAAGTTCATAGGAACTTCTAGTTTTTGAGCAATTTCCAGTAAACATTTGGCACTTACACGGTTTGAGCCTTTTTCATATTTTTGGATTTGTTGGAAACTGACACCTAAATGGCTTCCTAATTCTTTTTGGGAAAGCCCCATGGAAATGCGTCTATGACGGATTCTTTTGCCTATCAAAATGTCGATAAAATGTGGATTTTTAGTTGGCACTTCAAGTCCCCCTCCGGTTGCGAGCGCCCTCGCATTGGTATTCCGGGAGTCTGAAAGTACTGAGCTCTAGTCAGCTTTTTGCTTTTAGTGTTGAGAACACCTGGACATAGCAAAATCTCCCGGAATCCCGGGATACCCGCAAAGCGGGATAAATTTATGTGTCAAGTCTTCGGGTTTTTAATCCCTATTGATCGTTGCGTAGACGACCAAAATTACACTTTAAGTGATAAAGTAATTTCAGAAGATTGGCAAGAAAAATCAATATGCTATAAAACGGTGTTATTTGGAGGGGGGATGATATCAAGTATATCAATTTCCACATTTAGGTGTTTTTTAGAGTGTGTGGTGAATATTTTTGGCTGGGCTTATCTTGTCTGGTCTGATGAAACAGTCTCGTTTGAGGGGGACGTCTGAAGACTGTAAGGGGTACTAGGCAAAAAGCTGGGTTCGTTTATAGACTATTGTTTATAGAGCGGTGCGGGGTGGTGAACCTTTCGTTGGCTTTGTTCTGTAATGATGTAAAAGCGTAAAAATGTGAATCTGTAAAAGTGAAGTGGGGGATTTGTGGATTATATATTGTGCGTGTTTTTGGTCACTTTGGGCTTTTGGGGGCGTGGAATGTGGTGCGAGAATTGGGGGGACGTGTTTTCGTCAATGGAAGTTTAGAGGAAGAGGGGTGTTAAGTTGTTAAGTGTGTGATGGGAGAGAAAAAGGGGAATGGAGGATGAAGAGAGTGTGCATGGATAGGAGGAGAGTGTGGGTAAGGCGGTGGCGCAAAGAGATGCGTGAAGGATGGCGAGGAGATAGGGCTTGATTTGTTGAGCCTGACGAAGTGCTGTCGTTTGAGGAGTGGTTGGGTGCAAGCTTTATTTTGTGGGGAAAGCTGCTTTTTGACGTGGGATTGTAGACTAGTGCTGGTTGGGAATTTTCATTCTTTGAGACGTGGGGTGGAGGTCAATGTAATAATATGGAAGATTGTGATCTAATAGTTTTTACATTCTTTCTTTTTTTAAAGATATTACTTGATATTAGAGTAAATGCTTATATCAATAGGAGTATTTCTTTAAAAATTTTCACTTAACTTATTAAGCGATTTATTAGAATAAAAGACTCTTCTGAAGTTCATATCACCAATTGTATCGAAGGAAGTGTAACTTTAAGTGTAGCAAAGTTTAACATCGGATGGTTGATATGAATTTGTTTTTAAAAAAGAGTCCTTTAGCTCTTTTTTGCTCTCTCTTTATTTCTAAAGTTGGTGATTATGCTTATGAAGTTGTTTTTATTTTACTTGTCTTAGAATTAACAGATAACACCTTTTTTACAGGTCTTGTGTATTTTTTTCGATTTATCCCTTTTCTCTTTTTTGGCCCTATAGGAGGTTGGTTAGCGGATAATTTTTCTTTGAAGAAAAATATGATCTTAAGTGAAGTTGTTAGATTATTAGCTTCATTATTCGTTCTTATAACCACTATAACAGGAACTGCGCATATCATTGTTCTTATTTTTGCAGCAATATGTACAACGATAGGAAGAAGTATTTTCCAACCAAGTTTTCAAGCTGCTATTCCCCGAATGTTTTCAATAAAAGATCTTACAAAGGCCAATAGCATTGCTCAAATTATCATGGAAACTGCATCCGTCATTGGCCCTTTGGTTTGTTCCCTACTGCTTTTTTTAGTAAATAAATCGGCAGTACTCATTTTTGATTTTTTTACCTATTTTATATCTATTATCGTGTTATTTAATCTCGTGAATTTAGATTCAAGCGAGAATAAGCCTTTCAATTTTATAAAAATTTATCGAGAAACCGCTTCCTATCTTCAATATATTTCTACTGAAAATAAACATTTATTCATTACGCTCGTTGGTTCGTCGTTTGCTATTCTCTTTACGGGTGCAATTTTAAGATTTTTAATTCCAGCTTTTATTCTTTCTGTAGGTGGAGAGGAAAGATTTGTGAGTTATATTTTTTCTCTCATGGCTGTTGGAACTATTGTTGGTGGTTTGTTCTATAGTAAAATTATATTAAATGTTACATCGTTGAAGCTCATGATATTTTGGCTTCTTTATGGGGTTATCCTGTTTGTTATGCCTTTAGCTGCTGGACTTTATTTAAAATTCCTTCTCGTGTTAGCATTTGTTCTAGGATTTATTGGTGCCTTTGTGGATATTGGTTTAGTCTCAGCTATTCAATTATATTCTCGTCGTGAAGATTTTGGTAAGAGTTTTGGAACCTTTTCAACGTTAGCGAACTCTGCGGAAGCAATCTCTGGCTTTATTGCTGGACTTTTGGCTCTCGTGGGATTATTAAGCTCTTTTTTAGCTATGTCCGCATTAATTATTTCCACCGGAATTATTGGCGTTGTAAAAATTAAGAAAAATAAAGATGTAACACCCCTCAACACGACAGTCGATGACGACCATTGATATATTTGATATCTCCATGCCGTTTCTTTTTTCTAAAGACGGTTCGCTAATTATCTTATTCATGAGATAAAAACACAGCTCTTTGAAGGGGGTGATCTGAAACGAATGAGTGGTCAGTGGTGGAAACTTGCTAGGCAAGCATTTGAATTCTTTACAGACCGTTGTTTATAGAGTGGTACGGGGCCGGTGAACCTTTCCTTGGTTTCGTTCTGTAATGATGTAAAAGCGTAAAAATGTGAATCTGTAAAAGTGAAGCGGAGGATTTATGGATTTATGTATTGTGCGTGTTTTTTGTCATGATATGGAGGGGTGAGAAGGATTGGGGGAAGTGTCTTCGTAGGAATGGAGGGGAAATGAAGGGTGCTGTGCGTTGGTTTATGTAATGCAACACACCATGAAAGTAAGTATACATATACTATATGTATACTACATGCTTTACATGTGTTTTTTCGTACTTTTAACATATATATTTTGTGTCTTAAACATAAGCTTTGAGTACTATGAGAGATGGTGGTCGTTTTTTTAACAAGCGAGAAAGTGATTAACTAATGCTTGATAGTAAAGCAGTATGTTGTTAAGGCTATTCTTTGAAAGGAGGCTCTTATTTCTGGTGTAGGAGCTTTTCAGAAGAGAATGCAATTAATAGGGGAGTTAAGATGTCAAAATATTTATTTCCGTTACCGCTTGTATTGGTGGCTGGTTGTGCATCTATCAGTAATTATTCATCAAGTTATGTCAGTTCAAATATTACGAAAGATGATGTAAAATTAATTGCTAACGATTTTGTTCGTAATCTTAAAAAACCTTTACCGCCCGCTACAACAACACTTATTGTGAAAAAAAATAAAACAGAAGACAACTTTACTCCTGTATTTATTGATCTCTTGCGACGGAATGGATATAACGTAATCTATACAGATCAACCAAACAAACAGCAAAATGGTGTAATCTTGACTTATCAAATAACGCCAATAAAGACAGGTATCCTGTCTATGGTTTCTTATGATGAGGTTGGAGTAACGCGTTATTATATCCGCACTTATAATAGATGAAATCCCTTTGCCGGTTTGTCTCAAAGAAGTAGATAATGAAGAAATGTGTTTCAGGGGAAGTGTTGGGATTGAATTAATCAATAAAAATTTGCAGATGTGAAATTGCATATTCAGACGATAGTTATTCGTAGTCTCGTTTACAATTTCAGTGTTGTAACGAAGAAAGATGTCGTTTTATCTGTTTGCAATTCTTCATGTTCTGTCTCAGTTATATAGCGCTTTTATCGTTTCTGTCTTATAGAAAATTACTTTCTGTTCTACGGCTCTATATGCCAATCTAATAGTCAGATCTGATCAATCAAATTCATATGAGCTCTCTACAGAAATCTGTTGTTTGAGATTGTTGTAAAGGTGTTTTGTTTTTATCAAATTATCGCGTGGTGGTTTGGGAGTTTCCTTTGGCTGCGTTCTGTAATGATGTAAAAGCGTAGAAATGTGAATCTGTAAAATGAAGCGGAGGATTTGTGCTTTGTGAGAGCTTTTATCATGGCATGGAATGTGGTGGGAAGGATTGGGGGAAGTGTCTTCGTGAATGGAGGAGAAAGTTGGGATGAAGAGTGTTGTTGAAGTGCGTTTTCTGGAGAAGAGTGTGTGGGGAATGGCTGTGAACAGATTGCAGAGCTGATGTGTAAAGAGATGTGAAGAGAGAAAAATCTCGTGGTGGGCGTTTATATTCTATGCGGAGCTTAACAATTATAGTTGCATCTATATTTGTATGGGGGATATCCGTGAAATGGGTGTGAGAAGCATTGAGAGGTGTTTTTTTAATAAGTGGGTGAATGAGCAATACAATGAAAGCCTATTTAGGGGGAAGCCCATTTAGAGGGGGAAGGCTATTTAGGAAAAATCCTATTTTAGCTCTTGTTGTTTTAGACATTGTGTTTTGTATGAGGGGAATTTTGCAGGAAAGGGTGTTTTGAGGGATGTGGCTTCCTTAAAGAAAAACACAAAAATATAAAAACTTGACAAGGTAAATGTAAAAAGGTATCATAATGATACAATCGGAATTGTGCGTTTAAATCAGAAGAGTCTTTTGATAAGATTCTGTGAGAGGGGTGGGGATGTTTTTCCAAGGTTTTGGTGTTTGTTATCCTATGATGTTGTAAACCGGTGCCTAAACCGTTTTTTGAGATATGGTGGTATCAGGCGGGCAAGGCTTTAGGCTGAGGGGAATATTGGCAACGGATGTCGATTGATGGGCTTTTGCTTAATCAGAAATCAACCACAAGATTGCTTTTTGTTTTTTCGGTTTGAGTTCTCTAAAGTTTTTTAAAAGGGCGTGTTCTTTTTCGCTATAGGTGTCTTGATCGTGGTGTGAGAGATTTTCCTTTGTGGGAATATCTGCTTTTATCGCAATATCGGCATAAAAAAAGGTAATGGGAACTTTTAGGATATTGGCAATTTCTTGTAAGCGTCCCGCGCTTACACGATTGAAGCCTTTTTCATATTTTTGGATTTGTTGAAAACTGACGCCTAAATAGCTTCCTAACTCTTTTTGAGAAAGTCCCATTGAAATGCGTCTGTGACGGATTCTTTTGCCTATCGAAATATCATTGAAATGTGAATTTTTAGTTTGCACTTCAAGCTCCCCTCCAGTTGCGAGCGCCCTCGCATGAGTATTCCGGGAGGTTGAAAGCACTGAACTCAAATCAGCTTTTTGCTTTTAGTGCTGACAAGCACTTGGACATAGCAAAAACTCCCGGAACTCCGGGATACCCACAAAGTGGGGTAAATTAATGTTTGAGTTTTCGGGCTTCAACTCCCTATTGATCGCTGCGTAGACGATCAAGGCACCTTTTGAGTGATAAAGTAATTTCAAGGGATTGGCAAGAACAATTAAAAGATTTGGAAAATGAGAGCATTTTTTTGTATCTTAAAAACTGTCTCATTATCTTCTTATGCCTTATGCCTTATGCCTTATGCCTTATGCTGTAAAATATTGTCATTTGAGGTAGGGTGAGATGGGGGCATTAGAGGCAAGGATATGCCGTCGACGGATCTTCAAGCATATCAATAATTCGGGCATATCAATAAGGTGCTTTTTGTGAGAGTGTCTGGATATTTGAGGGTAGGGATTATCTATCCGTGTCTGGTGAAACAGTATCCTTTGAGGGGTGGTGAGGGGTGTTTTCCAAGTGCAACTGTACGCGATAAAAATTGAATTGTTTACAGACTCTTGTTTATTGAGTGGTGGGCTGGTTTGGAAATTTCATTTGGCTACTTTCTGTAAAGATGTAAAAGCGTAAAAACGTGAATCCGTAAAAGTGAAGTGAAGGATTTATGCGTTGTATGTTTTTGTCTTGACATGGAATGTGGTCGGAGAACTAGGGTGCGCGTTTGTGAATGAAACGGTGATCTGTGAAGTCAATAAGGGGTATTTGGTTGGCAAGAGGCTGGATTATAGTTTACAAACTGGTGCGGGATAGAAGATTTATCCAGTGGGGAAATCTGTTTTTTGAAGTGGAATTGTCGACTCGTACTTATAGGAATTTTTGCTCTTTCAGGTGTGGTGATCTGAAATCAGTAAGAAAACCCGCTGGATAAGCTAGCTGGATTGTTAACAGATCAGTGTTTACTCAGTGGTGCATGGGGTGCTGATGTGGGCGTTTCGTTTGGTTTTTTTCTGTAAATATAGAAAAGCGTAAAAACGGTGTCCGTAAAATGAAGCAGAGGATTTGGGCTTTATATGGGCTTTTACTTAATCAGAAATCAACCACAAGATTGCTTTTTGTTTTTTCGGTTTGAGTTCTCTAAAGTTTTTTAAAAGGGCGTGTTCTTTTTCGCTATAGGTGTCTTGATCATGGGGGAGAGCATTTTCTTTTGTGACAATATCGGCTTTTATCGCAATATCGGCATAAAAAAAGGTAATGGGAACTTTTAAGATATTGGCAATTTCTTGTAACCGTCCTGCGCTTACACGATTGAAGCCTTTTTCATACTTTTGGATTTGTTGGAAACTGACACCTAACTGGCTTCCTAACTCTTTTTGAGAAAGCCCCATTGAAATGCGTCTGTGACGGATTCTTTTGCCTATCGAAATATCATTGAAATGTGAATTTTTAGTTTGCACTTCAAGCTCCCCTCCGGTTGCGAGCGCCCTCGCATGAGTATTCCGGGAGGTTGAAAATACTGACACTCGGATCAGCTTTTTGCTTTTAGTGCTGAAAAGCACTTGGACATAGCAAAAACTCCCGGAATTCCGGGATATCCGCAAAGCGGGATAAATTTATGTACCGAGCGTTCGGGTTTTCAACTCCCTATTTGACCGTTGCGTGGACGATCAAAAACACAAGCCTATCAGTAAAGTAGTTTCGGAAGATTGGCAAGAACAATTAAAAGATTTGGAAAATGAGAGCATTTTTTGTATCTTAAAAATTGTCTCATTATCTTCTTATGCCTCATGCTGTAAAATATTGTCATTTGAGGTGGACTGAGAAGAGGCTATTAGAGCAGGGATATGTCGTCGAGGGAGCTTTAAGCATATCAATAATTCGGGCATATCAATAAGGTGCTTTTTGTGAAAAAGTGTGGGGAATATTTGGGGGTAGGGCTTATCTATCCGTGTCTGGTGAAACAGCATTCTTTGAGGGGTGGTGAGGGGTGTTTTCCAAGTGCAACTGTACGCGATAAGAAGTGGGATTGATCAGTGCTAAAATTTTGTTCTTTGAATGGCGGAGAGAGCAAAAATATTCAGGGTGAAAGTTGCTTATAGAGCCTTATGAAATACTGTCCTTTGAGGTCTAGTGATCTGAAATTAGTAGGGGAATCCGTTAGAGTGAGAAGCTGTGTTGTTGACAAATCCGTGTTTACAGAGCTGCGTGGGGTGGTGGTTTGGAAATTTCGTTTGGCTACCTTCTGTAAAGATGGAAAAGCGTAAAAACGTGAATCCGTAAAAGTGAAGTGAAGGATTTATGCGTTGTATGTTTTTGTCTTGACATGGAATGTGGTCGGAGAACTAGGGCGCGCGTTTGTGAATGGAGCGGAGAAAGCTGGGATGAAGAGGGGTGTTAAGGTGTTGACTGGAGAAAAGTGTGTGAGGGAATATTTTAGGGCAGTGCTTATCTGTCTTGCCTGATAAAATTGCCTTCTTTGAGGTGTCGTGATCTGAAGCTTATATTTTAAGGGTGTTGGATATATTGGTGAGGGATGTTGACGGGTGCGCTTTTGTCTAATCAGAAATCAACCACAAGATTGCTTTTTGTTTTTTCGCTTCGAGTTCTCTAAAGTTTTTTAAAAGGGCGTGTTCTTTTTCGCTATAGGTGTCTTGATCGTGGTGTGAGAGATTTTCCTTTGTGGGAATATCTGCTGTTAAAAGGTCCGCATAAAAAAAGTTCATAGGAATCTCTAGCTTTTTGGCAATTTCGAGCAAACACCCCGCGCTTACACGATTTAAACCTTTTTCGTATTTCTGGATTTGTTGGAAACTGACACCTAAATGGCTTCCTAATTCCTTTTGAGAAAGCCCCATTGAAATGCGTCTGTGACGGATTCTTTTGCCTATTGAAATATCATTGAAATGTGAATTTTTAGTTTGCACTTCAAGCTCCCCTCCGGTTGCGAGCGCCCTCGCATAAGTATTCCGGGAGTTTGAAAGCACTGAGCTCAGTCAGCCTTTTGCTTTTAGTGCTGACAAGCACTTGGACATAGCAAAATCTCCCGGAATTCCGGGATACCCGCAAAGCGGGATAAATTTATGTACTGAGCGTTCGGGCTTTCAAATCCCTATTTGACCGTTGCGTGGACGATCAAAAACACAGAACTATCAATAAAGTAGTTTCAGGAGATTGGCAAGAAAAATTAAAATGTTTGCTGTACGGTTATACTGTAAAATAGGGATGTTTGGGGGCGGTAATCTGATGTTAGTAGGGAATTTATTGGGTAAGAGGTTGGATTATAGTTTAAAACCGGTGCGGGGTGGAAGCTTTATTTAGCAGAGGAAAATTTGCTTTCTGAAGTCGAATTGTAGATCAGAGTTTATCTGGCGTGTTTGATGAAACACCATTCTTTGAAGTGTGAGATAGCCATATGAAATAATCAGCAGGGGAATCCGTTAGAGTGAGAAGCTGGGTTGTTGACAGACCCATGTTTATAGAGCAGAGCGGGGTGGTGATGTGGGCGTTTCGTTTCGTTTTTTTCTGTAAAGATGGAAAAGCGTAAAAACGTGTATCTGTAAAATTATGCGGAGGATTTGGGCTTTATGTGGGTTCTTGTCTTTTAGGGTGTGGTCTCATTTTTTATTGTTGATGGCTTGTTAAATTTTGTTGCTGATTTTCATGTCATTTTTTGTGTTTGAAGTATTGGTTTTTCTTTAGTTGGAAGGAACATGATGATGGTAGATGAACATTGTCTTCCCTTACGTCGAAAAGGGCGTAAAAAAACAACTTTGAATAAAACAACAAAGCGATTTAATGAAGCTCTTTTGACAGCCGCTGAGCAGGCTGGATATCACTATGGTGAGGATGGGCTGGTGTCTTATCTTCAATATCATGCGTTGAATAATCCTGTTCCTTTTTTTTCGCTGCTGGCAAAAGTCTTGCCTCTTCAGGTTACGGGAGAAGCAGGGGGAGATGTTAAAACAGTTTCGCGTATCGAGATTGTACCAGTGAAGCCCCAAAATACTGAACCGGAGAAGCCTGATACTTCGGTCACTGAGGCTTGAAGCTCCAAGAAAATGTTGGGTTTTGGCACATGATGTTTAAGGTATATCGTCTTTGAACGGGGTATGCCTATTTGAGAGCTTATGATTTAAGATGCGGTGAGGGGCTGAGTGCTTTAGGCGTGTGAGCTGTGAAGTTGTTGGGCTTTGGTGGGGGATGCATGAGGACGTGGACTGGAGGAGACTTCGGTGCATATGGTGTTTTTTGGGGGGTACATGGTGTCTGGGGTGGTCTGTGTGAAGCGGCGAGGGCAAGATGCTTTTATGGCGATGTGTGAGGGGCGCGATACCTGAAAGATGTTGGGGAGTGCTTGATGATATTTGCTGTTTTGGACCTCTGGTGAAGGTTTGGTCTTTTCTCGTTATTATAATAAGGGAGATGTTAAAACAGTTTCGCGTATCGAGATTGTACCAGTGAATGCAAAAATACTGAACCGGAGAAGTGTGATACCTCGATAACTGAGGCTTATGATATTGAAAAATGTTAGGCTGAGGTGGATGATGTGGGGTGATGTCTTGGAAGGGGGCTGCTTTGGTGATTACCTATCTTGAGGGGATTGAAGCGGAGGCTATCGTGCTTGTAGGCGCTCGTGATACTGGGAAGGGGCTTTGGTGAATGATGCTGTAAGGGCCCGTGTGCTGGAGGGAATTTGGTGCAGGGTATTTGTGTGGTGGATATGGAACAGTGTTTTGATGGGTGGGGGGCATGAAACTTAAGAGAAGTGTTATGCTTGCGGGATGCATGTGTTTTGGTGGGGGTATCTTGGGGGATAAAGTGTGAGGATTGGTGATGCTTGAGAGGCATGATCTTGGAGGATGTTGGGCTTTGGATATGCCTGAGAGCCATGTGCTGAGGCTATGATTTGGTTGGGGGATACTGTGCTTGTTGTTGGGGGATAGACAGGCGCGGTGTTTGTGGGGGTGGGACTTTTGTGCCTTGGGGGCTTGGGGCGCATAGGTGGGGGCAAGGGGATCTCATGCAAAAAAGTGAAATTTATTGAATATTAGGATGAAGAAAAGATAAAGCGCTGCTTTTGAGAAGGGCGTTTTTCGTTCAATTGCTCTTTTCGTTCAATTGCTCTGGGATCATTAAACTTGGGATAAGCAAAAGGGTGCAGCGCAATTATTGCTAAAGTATGAAAATTTATAATGACAACGGTTCAGAAAATTTCTCAAAAAATTGAGCAGAAAACAGCTCAAGTGGCTCTTATTCCAAAGCTTATTCCTATTTTTACTGGAAATGCCGATGTGCGAGCCGCTTGGGGAGGACGCGGTTCTGGAAAAACACGTTCTTTTGCTTTGATGTCTGCCGTGGTGGGATATCGCCATGGAATGGCTGGAGAACGCGGGATTATTCTTTGTGCACGGCAATTTCAAAATTCTCTTAATGAAAGTTCTTTGGAAGAAATTAAACGCGCTATCGAAGCTTATCCTTTTTTACAAGATTATTATGAAATCGGCGATAAATATATTAAATCAAAAGATGGACGGATTGTCTATGTGTTTGCTGGACTTGATCGAAATATTGCAAGTATTAAATCAATGGGACGCGTTTTCCTTTGTTGGGTCGATGAAGCCGAGCCCGTGACAGAAACTGCTTGGCAAACACTTATTCCAACTTTGCGCGAAGAAGGAAAAGATTGGAATGCAGAATTATGGGTGACATGGAACCCATGCCATGAAAATGCACCCGTGGAAAAACGTTTCCGAAATGTCGATAATCCTCATATCAAAGGGGTGGAAATCAATTGGCGTGATAATCCGCAATTTCCTGAAAAACTCAATCGTGATCGAATGGACGATTTGCAGCAAAGACCAGAGCAGTATAACCATATTTGGGAAGGCGAATATCTCCAAGCTGTCCAAGGGGCTTATTATCAGAAATGTCTTCTGGAAGCCGAAATGGAAGGGCGGATTACCACTGTTCCACGTGATCCTTTGATGCAGGTGAGAATCTTTTGGGATATCGGGGGAACAGGAGCAAAGGCCGATGCTACCGCATTGTGGGTGGCGCAGTTTGTTGGACGGGAAATCCGAGTGCTCGATTATTATGAAGCTCAAGGACAGCCTCTCTCAGAGCATGTGGGCTGGGTCTTTCAAAGGGGATATGAAAAGGCTCTTATGGTTTTGCCTCATGATGGCGCAACAAAAGATCGTGTCTATAATGTGAGTTTTGAAAGTGCCCTTCAACAAGCCGGTTTTCAAACCAAAATAATTCCTAATCAAGGAACAGGCGCTGTGAAAATGCGTATCGAAGCCGTAAGGCGGTTGTTTCCTGCACTATGGTTTAATCGTGAAACGACATGTGCGGGCAGAAAAGCGCTTGCTTGGTATCATGAAAAGCGCGACGAACAGCGCAATATCGGACTAGGCGCTGAACATGATTGGGCAAGCCATGGGGCCGATGCCTTTGGACTGATGTGTGTGGCTTATGAACAGCCAAATGCTAAAGCGCGAAAAAAACCTTATCGCTCGTTTCACCATTCTCAAACTTCATGGATGGCTTTTTAATGAATATGTCTACAGATTCTTCTTTTAATCAAATCGAAACGCTTGAAAATCAAGCACTCTTTAAAAAACTTGTGGGTTGGTATCAGGATGATATTGATCATGTCGAAAAATGGCGAAAAAATGCCCAGGAAGATTACGATTTTTATAATGGACGGCAATGGAATGAGCAAGACTTGGCTGTCTTGCACGAACAAAACAGACCGGTCATGACTTTTAACCGTATTGCGCCTTTAATTAATGCCGTGATTGGGGCTGAGCGCAATAATAAAAGGCAAGTGCAATTTATTCCACGACAAGAAGGGGCAGCTTTTGCGAACCAGATTCTGACAGGGGCGGCTGAGTGGTTTCGTGATGAAGCCGATGGGGAATACGAAGATTCTGATGCCTTTCAAGATGCAATTATTTGCGGAATGGGGTGGACAGATACACGCCTTGATTATGAAGAAGATCCACAAGGAAAACCAATTATTGCACGGCTGGACCCTATGAAAATGGTCTGGGATGCAAGTGCTGTTAAGCCTAATCTTATTGATGCACAACGCTTATGGTATATTGATGAAAAACCCCTTGCTGTGGCGCAGGAAATGTTTCCCCATGTTCATTGGAGCGATCTTAATGCTGATTGGGTTAAACATCAGAGTTTTTTACATTCAACCAGCGATGGGATGACACAAAGTTATCAGTCCGAGAGGGGGTATCAAGGAGAAGAGGGGAGCGGCTATCAACGTCCTAAAATGGTGACATTGGTAGAATGTCGCTGGTTTGAACGCGAGGTGGTTTATAAAGTTCTCGAGCCTCTAAGTGGAAAGTTTGTCGATTATTCAGAGCAGGATTTCCAAAATTTAAGCAAAACCTTTCCTCATGTCCAGGCAACAAGGTTGAACAGAAAAATTGTCAAACGGGCATTTTTAGGTAGAAAGCTGCTTGAAGCGCCTGATAAGCCCTTGGTTCCACCCAATCAATTGGGATGGGAGTGTATTACCGGTACTTTTGATAAGTTAAGCCGGCAATTTTACGGAATTGTTAAGCCAACAAAAGATCCGCAACGGTGGGCAAACAAATATTTTAGTCAAGTGATGCATTTGCTCAATAGCCAATCAAAAGGCGGAATTATGGCAGAACGCGATGCTTTTGATGATGATCGCCAAGCCGTCGAGAGTTGGGCTAGAGCCGATAGTATTACTTGGTTGAAAAGTGGTGCTGTGTCTGGGGGAAGAATCCAGCCTAAACCCGTGGCACAATTTCCGCAAGGGTTTTTCCAATTGTTTAATGAAGCAAAGAGCGCTCTCGAACAGGTGACGGGGTTGTCTTCTGAATTTATTGGGACGCGAGCTGTCAATCAGCCTGGCATTCTTGAACAACAACGGCGACAATCGTCACTTAATCTTTTGGCTTCCTTTTTTGATGGGTTGCGTCGATATCGGCAACGACAGGGAAAAATTATTCTCTATCTTATTCAAAATTATCTGTCCGATGGGCGGTTGGTGCGTATTGCCGGTGATGAAAATGCCCAGTATGTGCCGCTGACACGCGAAATGGTGACAAGTTTGGAATATGATATTGTCGTTGATGATGCACCAACAAGTCTTAATGAAAAAGAGCGTACTTTTGCACTGATCATGCAATTGCTTCCTTTGATGCAAAATTTTGCAACGCCTGAGATTATGCTCGATCTCTTACGCTATTCGCCTTTACCGGCTTCACTTATTCATAAAATTGCGATAAAGGCGCAAAACTCTTTTCAAGAAGAGCAAAATGCCTCAGCGCAGATGGGGAATAATGTGGGGGCAGACCAGATAATGCAGATGTTGCAGACAGTAAAGGCTCAACAATAGGACACTTTGTCATGAGTGACTTCTGAAAACGCCATATATCATAAATTGCTTATCGATTTTCGTAGTGCATGGGCTCCCTTTTCTCAAAAGAACTGTTTTGTAGGGCAGGACTGTTGGGAAAAGCAGGGTGGAGAGGGAGAGTCTTGCCGTCATGTGGGGTGGAGAGCATTGGGGGGAATGCTGGTGCTAAATGATGAGAGAGCATTGAGGGGATAAATGCTTATGGAGCTGTTTTATCTGAAAAATTTGATTTTATTGTTTAAAAAAAGAGAAGGCTAATGTCATGGATCAAGAACACTTAACGCCGGCAGAACAAAACCAATTGAAACAAGATTTTCTGGTCTCAACACAAGAGGGAGAAAATGGTGAAATTGGAAGAGAAGAAAAAACTCTTGAAGATAATTTTCAAGGGCAAATGCATCAACAACAGGACTTTTCGCAAAAGGCTGGAAAAGAGGTTCAAGGGGGAGAAGATGCTGCGCCAGATCCACAAAAAGACTTTATGGGCTATATGCAATGGTTGGGAAAAACACTCCAAAAACAAGGGCTTGTACATGAAAAACAACAGCCTTCTCTTGCTTTGGAAGCAGAACAGTTGCATGCGTTTTTTCAGCAGTCTGTTGCCAGTGTTAAACAAAAGCATGATGATTTTGATCAAGCAGCTGATTTTATTTATGAAACGCGGGCTAAACAGTTGGCAGCTTGTGCTTCGCTCTATCCTGAGATGGCAGATCCCAAAAATATTGATGCGTTGATTGGTGATGAGTTGAAGCAGATCTTGCGCGATTGTGCGCAAAAAAATCAAAATCCGGCTGAAGTGATTTACTCTATTGCACAAAAAATTGGCTACACAAATGTTCCCAATAACATGGGTGAAAATTTACAGGAAAGACACAATTCTGCACGTACTCTTGCTGCTTATAACGGTTTAACGCCAAATGGTCCGATTTCTTTGGATATGCTTGATAAAATGTCAGAAGCAGAGTTTAGCGCTTGGGTTTCTGAACCTAAAAATAAAGCTGCTTTTAATCGTTTAATGGGGGGAAGAGAATTTTAAAAACAAGAATTTGAGGGGGGGCGGGAAAGTTAAGAGGCTTTTGGCGCAGGAGAATGCGGGGGAGTGTTTTTTGCGGGAAAGTTAAGAGGCTTTTAGCGCAGGAGAATGTGGGGGAGTGTTTTTGCGGGAACGTGGAGCGGCTTTTGGCGCAGGAGAATGCTAGGGGATTTCTCAAAGCACGGATGTGGTGAGGAGAGCTCTTATAAGGGGGAGGTAGACGCTAACAGAAATTAGATAAAACTCACAAACAACCTATTCACCATTTGAAATGAAATGTGGTGTTTTAACAACCGGCGCTTTGCCGGGTTTTTTATGTCAATAAAACTTTTAGAGGACAAAATGACTGTAACTTATATCGGACTTAATGACCCAATGGCAGTGCGCACATGGTCTAAATTACTAAACCAAGAAGTCTCAAAGGCACTTCCAATTGCACCGTTGATTGGAAATGATTCAAACAGTATCGTACAATTAAAAGATGAAACCACGAAAGCAAGTGGGGATGCCATTAGCTTTAATTTGCGTGTGCAGTTGCTAGGCGATGGGGTGAGTGAAGGGCAGACATTGGAAGGCAATGAAGAAGCTTTACAGTTTCTCAATGATCGCTTGGCAATTAATGAACTCGTTCATGCCGTGCGTGTCAAAAATGAGGGAACGATTGATCAACAACGAATTCTTCATGATTTGCGCACCGAGGCAAAAAATGGTTTGGTTGATTGGTATGCAGATCGTCTGAGTATGATGTTCTTCATTCAAGTTTGCGGGTATACCGCAAAAACAATTAACTTTGAGGGACGTACGATTACTCTTAAACCTGTCCATTATGGGTTTAATGCGCCAACGGCACCAACCAATAAACGCGTGGTACGTCCTAATGATAAAGCAAAAGATGAGGACTTAAAAGAAGACGATGTTTTTGATCTCAGCTTGATTGATAAAGCTGTCGAAAGAGCTAAATTGGCAAATCCTAAAATTAGACCTGTGCGGCTCGATGGGGAAAATGTCTATGTGCTTTATCTACATCCAACCCAAGTGACACAATTGCGAAGCAATACAGATGCGGGGCAATGGCTCGACATTACCAAGGCAATCTATAGTGGAAGTCGTATCAAAAATCCGCTCTATGATGGATCGTTGGGCATGTATAATGGTGTGGTTTTGCGCGAAGCTGAACATATTACCGAAGGGGTTGAATCTGGGACTGCTAATAAAGCTGTGCCAAATGTTCGTCGTGCTGTTCTGCTTGGTGCGCAGAGTGCTGTGATTGCTTTTGGTAAAGATCGAGGGGCAACACGCTATAAATTGGTGGAAGAACTCTTCGACTATGAAAGAGAATTCGGGGTCGCGGCAAAAACCATTATTGGTATGAAAAAAACTTGCTTTACCTTGCCAGGAAGTACGCAAGGGGCTCAGGATTTTGGCACTATTGTTATTCCAACTTATGGAGCACCCGCTTAAAGAGAATTTTTGCTCTCTTCCCCCAACAAGAGGGATCTGTTGGGGGAAAAATTTAAAATGCTTCCAGAAACAAGGACAGGCTTATGACCACTTTATCCACTGATCCCCAAAATCTAAATCTTACACATTCAGACCATTCTAAAACTTTTGCTTATATGGTCGCGCTTATTCAAGATGAAATTGATGATACAACAGCGGAATATTCCCTGCAAATTCAAGATTCAATTTTTACGGCTTTGCGTTTGTGTGAACGCGAACCCTTTTTCTTTAATGAAAAAAGAGAAAGGACGTTTAAAACACAAAGTGGTAAAACATGGTATGGGCAAGAAGAGGGGGTTTTTATTGAAGCAGAAAAGAGTTTGGAGGGTGTCTTTTTAGAAACAAAGAATGCAACACCAACAAAGTTGTTTTTTAAGCCCTTGGAAGTGTTGCATCAACAATATGGTATGCATCCTGCGCTAGGAACGCCATTCTTTTATACGTACCTTGATCAAAAAATAGGACTCTTTCCAACACCAGAACATGTGGAAACTGTACAGCTTTCTTATGCTCCTGTTCATTTTGCCGATGAACAGCTGAAAGAGGATGATAACCCTTGGTTGATTTATGCTTTTGATCTTATTAGAGCACGGGCGAAATATGAACTTTATAAAAATATTCTTAAAGATCCTGAATATACCGCCGTTTCTTTCAGAGATTTTCAAGAACAGCTTCAAGCTTTGCGCATTGAAACATCGCGCCGAAAAGGTTCTTCAAAGATTCGCCCAATGCGTTTTTAAAAGACTTTTTTCCAAATCGTTTATGGCTGGCGTTGAAGGTTGGTTTGGCACTGGTGGCTAGTTTGTCGCTTATGGCTGGATTGCGCCGTTGGGTGTGGATGGTGAAGGGCTGGTGGATGGCGTTGGGGTGGCCATTATTGATGGTATCGTTTTTTCTATGAATTAAACAACTTTAGGTTGTTTGTTTGGTTGAATTTTATGCCTTTAGAGTTTTAAGGGCTTTTGTGGTTTTTTTATCAATAAGCCTTGGTGTTTTGAATGGCACTGGGCTCTTCAAAGATTTTATGGGGGTCTTGATGGCTTTTTTCCCAATCGCTGATTATCGACCCGATGTGGCGGATATCAATGGAATTTTTACCGATGAACTTGTTAATGTGCTCCCGGCTGATGGCTCCTATATCCCTATGCCAAGTTTTGAGCCTTTATCAGAGCCTTGTCCGGAGCCAATCTTAGGCACTCTTGCGGTTAAAACAAAAAATGGGGTTTCTATTATTGTCGGGACAAGAGATAAAATCTACTTACTTGATAATACAACAATGAACTGGAAAGATATTAGCCAAAAAGGAAAATCTTATCTGGCTAATGTTGATGCTCCGTGGTCTTTTGCTTTGTTTGGTGATTTGATCATTGCGGTGAATGCCAATGATAAACCACAAGTGATTGATATTAATCATGATAAAACATTTAGAAATTTAGGAGGAAATCCACCACAAGCAGGGATTGTTCGAGTTTGGGGAGATTTCGTTTGTTTGATGAAATTAACCGAGCATCCAAGAAGGGTTCATTGGTCTGGATTAAATGATGCTGAATTTTGGACCGTGGGGAAAAAAAGTTGTGATTATCAAGATTTTCCTGATGGCGGATTCGTCCAAGGGGCAACCGAAACAACAAATCCAATTATCTTTATGCGTTCTGCAATCTATGCTGGTTCTTTTATCCCTGGCTCTAAGATTATTTTTAGTTTCCAAAAAATCCACGATAAACGAGGTGCAAAAAATGCTGAATCAATTGTTTGTCGGGGCGATTTAGCATTCTTTGCCGATGAAGGTGGTTTTTATCAAATAACAAATGAGGGACAGATTATACCCATTGGGTTCGAAAAAGTGGATCGAACGATGACTGCAAAATCAAGGCAGGATAATCTGTACACTCTGTCTGCTGCTATCGATGGGGTGTATAATCGTGTTTATTGGATGGTTGATTCTGATGAGAATCTTCATAAACGTATCTTGCTCATTTATGATTGGGGATTGCAAAAATGGACAAAAGCTCTCGTCGATATCAAAATAATATTGCCTATTTTCTTAGCCGGAACAACCCTGGAAGGTCTTGATTTTGTGACTAAGAATATTGATGATTTGTCCTTTTCTCTTGATAGTAAAGCTTGGAGAAATGAATCGCCTATTCTGGGGGCATTTGATCAACAGGGAAGACTGGGTTCGTTTTCTGGGTGTCCTATGGCTTGTGTCGTGACATCACAAGAAATGGGGCAGACAAATGGCATGATAACACGGGTGAAAAATATTATGCCTCAAGTCAATAGTGGAAAGTTTTATTTGTCTGTGGGAATGCGCTTTCGACAATCTCTTGAAGAGGAAACTGTTTGGTTGCCAGAAAAACAGCCCTCTTATAATACTGGACAAATTCATTGTCGCGCAAGGGCACGGTTTTATCGCTTTAAATTGCGTATTCCTGAAGGGGTGAATTGGACTCATGTCACTGGATTTGATGTGGAATTGACGCGGGCCGGCATGCGATAGGCATGCCCTTTTGTAATACCATGCGATAGGCTCAAGCCTCTATTATTAAAGAACAAATGCCCCATAGGCTTCCCAAACCTTTATAAACAAAGGCACAAGGTGGTGCGTTATGTTTCATGCTTTTCTGCGATAAAGGAAAAATAGGCTGCACAATGGTTTATTTTTATAAAGAAGAAAGTTCCTCCTTTGTTGTGACAAAGGGATGATGGAGACTTTTTTCTTTTATTGTGCGGGGGGCATGGAATGCGTGAAATGCGTAGGGGGATGTTATTTGAGGGGAGATGAGTGACAAAGCTAAAAGAGCCAAAGTTATGATGCAAGAGAGTCAAGATTTGTATTCTGCTCATTTGACAGAGCAATGGCCATGGGAAAAAATAGCTCCCTATCAAGAGGCTCTCAATACTGCATTGAAAAAATATGTTCAGCGCTTTCCGGATGATGTTTGTTTGGAAAAAATTGCTGAAGAAATCGCTACAGGACAAGCACAATTGTGGCTGGTCTTAAAAAATAAAATCCAATTTAGTGCTTTTGCAATTACCAAAGTTGAAATAACCCATACGGGGAAAAAATGCGTCGTTCTCTCTGATCTTGCTGGAGAGGGAGGGCTGAAATTGGTCAAGTTGATTGATGAAGTCGAAAAATGGGCGCGAACAATTAATGCTGAAGAAATGCACATGTTTGGAAGAACTGGATGGGCGAAAAAGCTCGCTCATCACGGATATTCTCGTAATCTTATTCAATATAGAAAGGTTCTGAACCCATGAGTAGAAAAACCACACCTCAAGTGCAAACAACAACACAAACAAATGCTCCACCTGCTTGGGCGGCTGATATTCTTAAACAAGCCAGTGCTGATGCACTTGGACTTTATAATAAGGGAATTGGCGGAAACGTTTATCAGGGAGACAGAGTCGCTGGTCTTAGCAATATGACAAAAAATGCGCTGACCGGTTTACAACAAGCAGCAGGGCTCTATAACAATCCAACGGTAACGCAATGGTTGAATGCCCCAACCAACAGCGCTACAAATCTTTCCGGTATGGCTAAGGGAAGCTGGATTGGAAGCAATAGCAAATTTAATACTGCATTGCAAAATGCTCTGAATAAAACGTCCGATGCAATTAATCAATCGATGTCGGGAGCAGGACGTTATGGTTCTGGGGCTCATACTGGTGTGCTGGCCGATGAGTTAGGCGCCTTGGCAACAAATGCTGCAGCACAGCAATATAATCAAGATATTAACAATATGATGAATGCCAACCAGATGATTGATCGCTCTCAGAATGATCAAGTTAATGCAGCAAATAGCTATTATCAAGGACAGAGTAACGTGCAAAGCAATGCTTTGAAAGGGGGTATGATTCAAGATATAAACCGCCAAAATGTCTTAGATGCTGAACGCCAAAAATGGTCAGAAAAAGATAATCAAGATTGGAACCGATTGCAAAGCTTGTTACAGGTAGGAACACAGGCTGCTGGAAATTACGGAACGACTTCAGGAAAATCCACGACAATGCCTTCTGTGACAAAAGATCCATTGCGTGATGCGCAGCAAGTACTTGGATTGGTCGGAGGAATTTTAGGGCTTTGTGATGTGAGAGCAAAAGAAAATATTATCCCTGTGGGGCAGAAAAAGGGATATCCACTTTATACCTTTAATTATAAGGGAAATCCACAACGTTATCAGGGCGTTATGGCGCAAGACGTGTTGCGTGTGAAGCCGGAAGCTGTTTATGTCAATGCAAAAACAAAATTATTGCATGTTGATTATGACAAAATAGGACTGAAAATGGAGAAAATGAAAGGGGAGAAAATACCGGCATCTAAAAATAAAATTGCGGCTTTCTTTTCTTCATTTTTTGCTCGTTTTCCCTTTTTGAATAAAGAGTATCTTCTATGAGTTCGATTTATGATTGGTCAATTGTTGCATCAGAAAATGCTTATGTCGACGAGAATATAAACTGGGCAGAAGGGCAACCGCCAAGCACAGTCAATGATAGTGCTCGCGCTATGATGCAACGCATCAAAGAATATTTGTTGGATAATGGGGGCGTGATTGAAACACAGTTTACTTTCGATGTGAAAAATGAGAGAACGTCACTTCGTTTGGCAACAAAGTCTTTTTTTGAGACTTATATGGATGGCATTGTTGTGCGCTTTAAAGCACAAGGCGTCAACAGAGGAATAACAAATATTTCTTTAAATCATTTGCTACCACGACCAACTTATATGGCAACGCCAGAGGGTATTATGCCTTTAAAGGGCGGAGAAATTCAAAAAGGGGGGCTTTATGAAATCGTCTATACGTGTGATATTGCCGGAAAAAATGCTGATGGCTGGTTTTTAACCAATCCTACTATAAAACTTCCTGAAATTCCGCCCTTTCCTCCTTTGCCTGAAACTTTTTCTTCTGGATTTATCGGGACTTTTGCTACAGAAAAAATACCCTCTGGATGGTTACTGTGTGATGGTAAAGAATATTCGCGAAGGAACTATGCCAATCTCTTTGCTGTTCTGGGGGAAACATGGGGAAAAGGAGACGGGAGAACAACATTCAATGTTCCCGATTTGCGTGGAATGTTTTTACGGGGGCTCGATAGTGGAAAAGAAATTGATAAAGGACGTCGCTTGGGAAGCCGACAAGAAGAGTCTTTTAAATCTCATACCCATGAGGGAAAAACAGATTCAACAGGCAAACATCAGCATAGTTTGGCAATGATTGACGAGGTAGTTTGGGATATGAATCACGGTGAATATTATAGACATCTGGCTCAAGTCTACAATAAAGATCGGTTAACGAAGGCTGCGGGAGAGCATGAACATAAGGTCTTGTTGCAAAAAACAGGGGGGGATGAAACACGCCCCGTCAATATGGCGGTGGTTTATGCTGTCAAAGCCTGAGAATGAAAGCTGTGTGAGAGAAAGATAAAAATACTTACAAAATATTTGTTATGAAAAAAAGTCTTATTGAATATAAAGTCTTATAGAATATTTTGTGCAGAAAGTTTTGAGGCGCTTTAGAAAAAACTGAACTCTCTTTATTATTTTATTTTTTGTGCTGCCTTTGTTGGATGCCTAAAGGTAAGTTTGCCTATTGTTCTTTAGAGGATCAAGACAGTGATTATTGAAGGTAGGAGTAATAGAGAACAAAAAAACTTTTTTTATTCATGTCGTTTTTGCTGAGGAATAAAGATTTTATCCAAAACACTCTCTCTTGTGGTATCGTGATACATTGTTTAAAGCATTGGGGTTAAAGCGCTGTGTTTAAAGCACTGGTGTGCGATGACAAAAAGCCCCTAAATAATTTTATCCTATTATGCTGTAAAACATCGTCATTAAAACACTATTATTGAAGCTGGTGATATAAGGAAAATAAGATATACAATACTTGATCCATTTAAGTATTGAAGAGACATATATTCAGGGGATGGCTTGCTTGATTGAGCCTTATGCAAGTGAATCATATAAGTGAGCAGCAGACGGAATCCTTTCAGAAGAGTTGGATTGTTTACAAACCGATTGGTGCTAAAATCTTCGTCCTTTGAGGTGGTGGGAAGAGGTCAACGGATATGTCTATTTAAAGCGAGAAAAGGCAAAATGGAGCGCTTTCTTTTTTGGCAAAGCGTGTAGGAAAAAAGCCACTTTTTGTTTTCAAAATGGATGCACTGTTGGCAAGAGCAGCAGGTTGGCGATGCGTTGTAGTACATGGTGAGTAATTGAGCTTCTCTTAGATGGCATTTTGTGCTTATCAGGTAATTTCTTGAAACAGGATGAGAGTGATACGAGAAAATCTGTAAGACAATAGTTTATTCCGTTGTGTTGTAAAATACCATTGTTTGAGATGCGGTTAAAATTTTATGCATGGGGTGTTTTTCATCTGTGCGTATTCCTAAAGCAGCGTTTTTTGTAGAGTAACTCTGGACAGGGGATACATTACAAGGATACATTTGAAGGGGGAAGCCAAGTCAAATCTGTTAGATAATAAGCCAGATTGTTTACAAACCATTGTTTATTGATTGGTATTATTTGAAGACCGGTGTGGGCTTTGTCCTTTTGGGGAAAGCTGACACAGCATGCAAGGTGATCAAGCATTTTTCTTTGGTTTCAGGTGATAAAATCAACATTTTAGGTGGAAAACAGACTATAATCTAAAAAATATCTTGTAAAAATTTTCGATGAGGAAATTTTTTTCAAAAGCCTTTCACATGATTTCCTGAGATTTCCTGAGATTTCCTGAGATTTCCTGAGATTTCCTGAGATTTCCTGAGATTTCCTGAGATTTCCTGAGATTTCCTGAGATTTCCTGAGATTTCCTGAGATTTCCTGAGATTTCCTGAGATTTCCTGAGATTTCCTGAGATTTCCTGAGATTTCCTGAGATTTCCTGAGATTTCCTGAGATTTCCTGAGATTTCCTGAGATTTCCTGAGATTTCCTGAGATTTCCTGAGATTTCCTGAGATTTCCTGAGATTTCCTGAGATTTGCAAGAGCCGTACAACGGAAAAAGATATGCAAATGCTTAATACGCGTTTAGCTTATCAAAAAGGGGGATATAATGGCACTTTTTCCATTTTCTATTGCTGATATTGATGATCCGGAATGTATTCGTGTGGTTCTTTATGCTAGCGGAAGAATGGGACATGCTCCTTTGAATGCTCTGTTGAAGCAAACACGTCAAGATCTCCAATGTTTTGATAAAATACAGACTCAAAATATTCTCCAACTTACACAGCGTTTGGATATTTTAGAACAACAATTGAAAACGATTATCAAAGATCTTGAAGATGTGAAACACAAACAAGACGCTGAAGAAGCGGATAAAAGTAAAACGATGGGTGATTAACCATCTCGATTTGTGTCTCTATGGGATTTAGCTCCTTTAAAGCAGTGAGATAGATAGTTGTGAACAAGATAGTTATTTGCCTGTCCATAGAGCATTTATTTTTTTGATCAACCAAAAATGAAAAAGAGGTATTCTATAATGAAAAAATTGATTTTAATATTTTTAGCTTTGTGTCTTACTGGACCAGCTTCTGCACGTTTGTGGACTATTTCAGATGATTGTTCAGATATCGGCGGAACAATGGTTCGCTCACAAATCATCAATAATATTTCTGTCATTCCATATAAAAATTTGCAAGGGGTAAATATTCTCTCTGTTTTAGAAACGAGGCCTACAGAAGAGCCAGAAATGTCAAAAATTGTAGGAAGAACATTTCATATTCAAAGTCCTGAGATTGTTGAGCTGGCCTATAGAGCTTACAGTACATCGCAATTCGTTGATATTTGTTACAGAAGTAACTATTCAATCAATGTTATTCGAGGGCTGAGAGTGCGTGATAATTAAGCGTATTATCTGTATTCGTTGTGACTTAAATAGGCGATGCTTGGAAAATGGTCAATCTTTTACACTAAGGCTATTTTAATCCTAGCAGTTTTCTGATTTACAGTTTTTACTCAGAGTATAATCGTTCATGTTTTACAGAATTCATGAGTTATCGGTATTGAGGATCTATCTTAAGATATTCAACTACAGTTGGTTCTATTTTAAACTGAGTGATTTTGTATCAATCGTCGTTTGAGCTTAGATGGCAATTTCATTCTAGCGTTTGGTGTTAGACAGATTTAAGCTTAGTGAGGCTGTAAATACGTGTCTTAATTGTCTTTGTTGACAGTATGCCGCTTGCGATAGGCAATAAATCATAGACACATTTTGAATCCGTAGAATGCACGTACATTAACAATGGCAGACATTGTCAGTGGTAGATATCGCCAATGGTAGAGCTTGTGCATACGGTGTTTTGTTGTGTGCATGAGTCATCATTCACGCGGCATCAATAAGGGAAGGCTTTGCTGTAGCGCCTGTAAAATAAATCGTGCAACAGCGGGGATAGAGGTAAGAATAGACTGAGATAAGGCAGTCTTATCACGGGCTAAAGCTGGTTAAAATTCTCGTCTTTAAGGAGGCGAGGAGGTTAAAAATATCCATTAGATTGCATGGGGGTGCATTTCATGTCCGTTGCAATAAATTTAAAAGAGGTAAATTATGAAAAGCTTTTTGAAAAAAATATCCATCGTTTTGGTGATAATAGCATTAACAACAGGTGTTTCTCATGCTGGAGTTTATGAACAAAACGGTTATCTTAATTCGGTTCAAGTCGTTAGCGCAGGAGCACAATGTCTCCTAGAGCTCAGATACGGTATCAGCCCTACTTCAGACATTCAAAAAGGTGTTTGGGGCTGTGATAACATTGTTGGAAAAAGTATTTTGGATTTGGCAAAAACCGCAGTCATTTTGAACAGAAAAGTAATGGTTATTTTTGAAGCGGGTCATGTGCCAGCAAAAAGGGTTTTAGCCATCACTTTAAAATAAGATCAATAGGGGTTTTTCTCCCTTTTTATATCTGTAACGCTTCAAGAGGTTACAGGTATAAAATATGGAGTGTATATCAAAGGTATAAAAATGTTTCAAAGAGCATTCTCAGTATTTTTAGTGACAGTTTTATTTTTTTTCTTTTCAGATGTAAATCTGTCATATGCTATTGATCCTCCCCATATGGTTTTCCGTATAGATGATCGCTCTCCATCTGTTATATTCTTTGGAGGAGGTTTTGCCCCTTGGGGGGATGATCAGGATATCATACATCATGTAACTGGGCACTCTCTTGCTCAACAGACTTCAGCATTTGTGTCTACAACTGCAAATATGGATGCAGTTTACAGAATGGCGCGGCAACAGATTGCTAATAATCCTGATGAAACGTACTGGCTATATGAAATTATTCCAGATATAAATTTTTATTATGTTCCTAACTCACTCTTTGATACTGCCATGTCTGCTGACAACGTTGTTCAACATGAACAAGTTATGGATCTTTATTATGCATATTTATGGCAGGATGAATGGGCTTCGCTGGGGGCAATCAATACAAATCATATATACTCTGCAAGAAGTATTATGCGGCAAGCGAATGGCGATATTGTCATTGGTCCTAGAACCTTTAATTCTCTTTTTGTTGCCGCTCCATCACAAGTAAATTCGGGGACACTTCCTTCACAAGATTACACTTTTTTATCAGCTTATTATTCTGATAGCGAGGATGCGTTATCTCCAATGTCACTGGCATTTCTTGTAGAATCCTGTAACAGCTCTTCATCCAGTGGTCATATGGAGCGTTCTGGGGATTCTTCCTGCAGCACATACAAACATTCTGTTGATGATATTATGTATAAAATGAATCTATGGTATGAAGCTCTTTAAAGAATTACAGCTATATCTTGCTATTTAATCAAAAACAAAAAAGTAGGAAGATAGCGCATTTCTGTTTTATTTGATTGGTTCTGATGCGCATAGTGCGTAGGGCAGAGAAAATTTTTCGGTATTATGAAGTGTGATAGGGGTGCTATAAAGCATAGGTGTGACATCATCAAAAATGGAAGCGTTGATTTAACAGTATTTGTTTACCTCGATTAGAAAATCCGTTCTTTTCTTTGTTTGGAGTTTTACATCAATAATTTCTTATCTTGTTGTCGTGCTGCTTTTTGAGAGTGCGGTGATAGAAGGCATGTAAGTTTTATATATTGAAGTGTTTGTGTGTGGTGAATATGGGGAGTGTTTTTTTCGTCATGTGATGAACTCTTCGGGCGGTGGGGATTTTGTCCATAAAGCGTCATAAAATATCGCTTTTTGTTCTATGGTGATAGAGATCCCATGAGGGGAAAAGACAAAGGGGAAAGTCAAGTGGATTTTGTGAGCCAATCATGTAAACTGGAACGAATTCCATGCGGATATAAATCAGGTTCTGTTTGTTGCATATAGCGCTATTTGTTGCATAACTTGTGATAGCCAATTCTCTAAATAAAGGGATTTGACCGGTAGCAGAAAAAAGGAATCATTACGAGACAGTAAGTGTGCTTGTTTCAGAATGTCTAATGCTTTTGCATGACAAAGGAACGCGAAACTCTGTCACGCCTTCCTTTCATATTTTCGAGTTCAGGGGTGTCCATATATTTTCTTCAACTTGATTTTTATGCATTGGACACAAGGGAATTGGATGCAAGGGAGTTGAAGGCTAGGGAATTGGATGCAAGAGATTGAGATATAAGAGATTGGGATGAACATTTTTGGGATAAGCAAAGCTAATATGTTACGCTCGTTGTTTTACAGCGCGTTTGATAAAAAGCTAGGACATCTTTCCAATCCATTATGTGTGTAACTTTAAGGCGTTGTTTTCTTAAGAGAGTGCAGAGCTTTTTTTGTTGCTTGTCAATCAACATCAAATTTCAAAGCTGTAGCATGTTTGAGAGAAAGAAGAATGAGAGCCTTACGGATTCAGAAGGGCAAAACTCTCTGAGCGATTCCAGCTTTTGTAAGCTAGACTTTATATATGCCAGATGAGGGCTGTATTTGAGTGATTTCTGAAATAGGAAGACAACCTTATTGAGAAAAAATATAAAGTCATATCAATCACTCTTCGGACTATCATCTTTTTCCTTTATAATTTTCAAAACTATCTATAGCAATATTATTTAAATAATGAAGATAATGCCTTATGCTTTTATGTATCGTGTGTCTTCTTGGGATCATGCCTCTCACATAAAAACAGAATGCCTCAAATATTAAAATATTATTTGTCTCCGAATATACATTTATTGCATATTCATGGACTTGTTTTTAAAGAGATATCCCACTCCCAAGTCCCTTTTACAAGAACACTCGTCAATGGTATAGGGGTAAAGCCCCTATGAAATGTATAAAACTTATAAGGTAACTCCCTCATCTTTATGCTTCATAAAAGTGCAGGTTGGTACTCTCATATATTTTTCCAGTTTCCAATGTTACGAAAGCCTTGGTTCGTGAGACGATTCATAAGAGGCATATGCCTTTTTTGTACAGTTTTTAATCCACATACCAGCTCCGCTTGTAACTTGCAAGCGACATGGTTTTGATCGTTCCAACAGAAAACAAATTTAGGATGAGAGAATCCTGTGGTATTAGGGTTTCTCATTCAACGTGCAAAACAATAAATACTCTTTATAAATCAATATGACATGTCTTAAAGAAGACGAATTGTTTATAAAGCCGCATGGATGAAGAATCTTCGTCTTTTAAGGTGGTGAAAGAAAATCATAATCCCTATTTTTTCATAAAGGGCATGAGAAAAGTGTTTCATAAGAATTATATACGATAAGAATTATACGATAAAAAAGAGAGTCTTTTGACATAAGAGTCTTGATCGTTTGCGGCTATAACCTGTATTGTGTACACAGATACTTCTATCATTTTTTGCTGTAAAAGCTTCTCTTGGGATATTAAAGGGTACAATCTTTATGGAAAAAAGAATCCGAGCAAGACAAAAGGCTTATTTCAAAAGATTATATCGCAAGATTGCTTTTGTTTGCATAATACTTTTTTGTATAGTGTTTTTGTGTTTTGTTGTTGCAAAGGTGGTTAGTTATTTTTCTTCTCATAAAAAAGTAACACAACAAGCACCCGTTGAATTGGTTATTCCTGTTTTTGATCTACGCGTATATTGCAAGGAAATTTCTGCTTCCGTTATGCCCGATATGAAAAGAGAGGTTTATCAGCATTGTCTTAATTTGGAAAGTGAGGCCTATTTTGCTATTCGTGAAATGTGGGATAAGCTTTCTGATAGTGCTAAAAAACAATGTTTGACGAGGGTCCGTCCTGGGGATGGAAATTATTTTCTCTTACGAGACTGTTTTCTGAATGAAAGAGAAAATAAAACAGGCAAAAGGCGCAATTACTTTTAAGTTTTTATATGGAAAGTTAAAAGGATGCGAATTTTGATGAAAAGATAAAAACCTCTTAAATTACTATCTGCCTCAAGAGCAGTAGAAATTTGACTTATTTATCTTGTTATATCGCACTTCTTATTTAAGGTGTGGCGACATAAGGTATGGATGGCTTCCTTGAAATGTTTAAGGGGGCGTGGTGGAGTTTCAGGAGGATTTGTTGCGCTTTTTTAAGGGAAATAACGAGTGTGGGAAATCCATTTCGTGATGGTTCTGGTGAATGGTATAATGGTAAAACCCTTATGAAATGTATAAAATTTATAAAGAAAGTTCATCTTTATGGTTTAAAAAAGAGTAAGCCGGTACTATCTCACACTTTGCTCGCTCCCAATGGTGCCTCTCGACAACCCTTTCGCCTTAGAGACGGTTCATAAGAGGCACTTTTTTATCGTTTTTACTCCACGCAGGTTTTCCCACATGTAACATGCAAGAAAAAGAGATTGATTCAACAGCAAACTGATTGAGGATGAAAAATGCTACGGTATTAAGTTTTCTTACTCAACACAAAAAATATGAATTATCATTACAGATCAATTCAGTGTATGAATTTTATAAGTATTTTCATTGTTGACAGATCAGTGTGATTTGAGAACTTGCCTTTTTTGAGGGTGTAAGTCAATAGACATGACAAAAATGAGTAAAAAAACATTCCTTTTATAAACATTTACGGCTTCTTCATGCGTAAAGCGCTGTGCTGGGTTTAAAAATGTGCTTGTTTTATAATTCTAGTTTTCTTTATCAGAAAATTCTTTATCAGAAAAGATAAGTTAAGTAAGGAAATACGTTAGGCCATTCTTATTGATAGGCTTTGAGGAGGGTATTTTTTTGAGAAGAAGCTGATTTTTAAAAAAGTGTGACATATTGGTCGTTTTTTTCATAATTTGATATTTTTTTGTATTTAAATATTTTGTTTTTAATCTCAATTTGTTATAAATAAAAACTGTGATTAACTTAAAAACTCTATGGGTTAAAATAAAAATTGATAGTATCATTGACTTGTTTGGGAAAGAAGATTGATCTCTTGGTGATTATAGGGCTTGAATAATACTTCGTGTTAATCTATCTATAAAAGTTAAGAGGTTTTGTGAGGCGATCGTGGATTATCGCTCGCAAGGGGTTGCTTTAGCGATGAAGAGAGGCTATATTTATAAAATAAAGAGGTTCGCGCAGTGACTCGTTGGGAGGGAAGTGCTTAAGAGTTAAATGCACGAGGGGGTAGAGAATATCGGCGTTTTTAGGAGCGGTGGTTTTAGAGCAAAAAAGGAAGCTTATACTATTCTCTGGCAGGAATTTTTTCTTTGTCAGGGGTGTTATATGTGTGTTTTCCTTTTTGTTTTCCACAAGATAATTATTTTTTTAGTGAAATATGGTTTATTTTAAAAAAAACACTTGGCATTTTACGTGAACATCATTAGGTTTCTGCTGTTTGACAGAGAAAAAGGGAATTTTTGATTTACGATTTCCCTGCTGTTTTGTGATTTTCAAGAAAATATATGCTTTTATCAATATCAGTAGGGTTCGTTTGAGTGAAATAAACGCGGATAGCTTGATAATCGTATGTTAAACATGATCAGCATTATCAAAAGATAATGCAATGAGGAAGCGTCAATTAAGACACACATAAGACAAACACTCCAAAAAGGGATAAAGATGAGGCCACAACAAAATAGACGGGTACGCGGTCGCAATAATAACAATAATGGTAATAACAATAATAATCGTCGCGGTCCTAATCCGTTGTCTCGCAATTATGAAAGTAGCGGTCCGGATGTTAAAATTCGCGGGAATGCTCAGCAAATTGCCGATAAATACATAAGCCTTGCGCGTGATGCACAAGGTGCAGGCGATCGTGTTATGTCGGAAAATTATTTACAACATGCCGAGCACTATTTGCGTATTATTTTAGCAGCAACTGGGCAAATGTCTCAATCGGTTCGGCGTGATGAAAATCGTGGTGATGAAAACGAAAATCGTGATGAAAACAATGGGCAAGAATGCGGTGAAATAAATCTTGATGGTGAAAAAAAGGATGCTGTCGAGGGTGATACAGATGTATTACAAATGTCGTCGCAAAAAAATGGTAATGACCAATATGATAAAGCGCAAAATGGGGATGCGCGAGAAAACGCTTTAGAGGCTCTATCGGATGAAAAAACAGATCAAGAGCACTGCCTCTCTGAGAAAAATGTTGAACCTGTCAAAAAAATACGTCGTTCTCCTCGTCGACGTACTGTACGGACTCAAGATGAATCATCTCTTGAGCTTTCACTTACAACAGCAGAAAGCTCTAGCAATGGAGATGCATCAACAGCAACAAAAACAGCAACAAAAGAGGATTCTTCTTTGCCTGGATTAGGTGAGGAGATACAGAGAAAACCACGCCGTCGCCGAGTGGTCAATCTTGAGGCAGAGGAAAATGTTTAAACCTGAAGGGGGCTGTGTAAGCGCGCTTGTGTGGTGATGTTATTGGTATCATGATAGTAAATTATAATATGCTCAAGAAGCTTCTTGCGCTTTCCTTGAGTTTTCACGGGGCAGTATCAGGAACTTAACGAAGGCTGTTGGCAGAAAAGATTGCCTCTTTGCTGAGATTTAAGTGAGGGGATATAAAGAAAACCACATCCGTGTATTTTAAGAGTTAGTTCTTGTATGAAGAACGCAATGTCGTTGTTTTATTTAATTCACACTTATATTTAATATTATTCAATGTATTCATGCCCATTTCGCGCTGGTGTTCATGAATTCTATCATGTGAAATCCATCGGTTATCTTTGCTTAATAAAAGATGTAAGCTGGGCGTTATTGCTTTAATTTTCAATGTTGCAACAGTTCTTCTTTTGATACCGGATCATTCATAAGAGGTATTTTATTCATCGATTTCCTTGCTAGGATATGTGAGGAAATGATTTTGATGAGCTTCATCATAAATAGATTTGAGATGAGAGAATCTTACAGTATTTGAGGTTCTCATTTGACGTGCAAAATAAATCATCACTATAAATTAATATGTTGAATTTTTGCACTCAAGAAGAGGTATTTCTTGCACGTTCATTAGCTTTTCCCAAGTGATGTCATTTTCTTAAAATGGGAATGCGTTGACAGAAAGGTTTCTTCTTTTCCAAGATTTAAGTGAAGGGATACAGTAAAAAACGCGCCGTCGCCCGTGTGATGAATATTTAATGATTATCACATTGATTTATAATAATAATTCATTGTTTTGAATGTTAGGTGAGAGCCCCTAAACCCCTAGAATTCTCTCATTTCCAAATTTGTTCCATGTTGAATCAACAAAAAACATTCGCTTGCACGTTGCAAGCGGGGGAGAGCCCGTGTGGATAAATTTGTATAAGAAGGAATAAAAATGGCTCTTATGCACTCTCTCTAGCGCCAAGGATTATCGGCAACACCCACGCGCTGGCAAAGCGTGTGATAATGCCGGCTTGCAGAAAATGTTTAAACCTTCAAGGATGCTATGTCAGCGCTTATTGATGTTAGTTTGCTTAATGAGGCATTATCTTCGATCTCTCTTTTGTTGTTTCAACAGAAAGAATGGAGACAAGTGCACCGGTGTGATAATTGTAAATCATAAATTTTGTTTGTCCATCAGGGGTTAAAACTTTCAGTACAATATTGTGTTCTGAGAGGCTTTGCGACAAAATCTGTGTTTTTTCCGGTAGAGAGAGCGTATGATGGATAACGTGTGGGTTTTTGCTGAGAGAGGAAGATAGCTCTGTTTGTTTTGGCGCTGATCCGGTTTTTATCACTTTATAAACAATTAAAAACAGTACAGTTAGAATAAGGAAAAGCGTTATTAAAACGGAAATAATCATTAAACCCATAAGTTTTTTTCTTACTCGTTCTACAGCAGGGTCTAAAGGGAGATCTTGAGGCAGAGAATTTTGCTCTGTGTGATGGTCTTTTGAAGGTTGCATTCGCTTATTATCCATCATGTCTTTCATTGATTATTTTTTTGAGATCTGATGGGTTTATGCTTTTAAAGTTTTTTGTGCAAGAGGTTTGTGGAAGAAGAATGCAAAAGAGGAAGCGATGTTGGTAAAATATCTTCTTTGTGTACTGTAGACAGCTTGTTCTTTACGTTTTGGCTTTTAAGCAGGAAATTTCCATGGTTTGTTACAGACCAGATCAAGTTTACTTCTTGTTGATGTAATTTGGGGTGTACATTTATACATTGAGCAAAAATTTGTTGTCCATAAAATGCAAACTTTTTTGTGGACGGGACCATGGCCTGTTCACAAGCTTGAGCCGTGGGATAGATTTTAACCATTGTATTGTTCGAATAGCAACTATTAAAATCATCTGTACATGAAACTAATAAGAGGATAAAAACAAGGGGATTCATCAATTATTTTCCAAATGACAGGTTGACAGCGCGGACTCCAATTTGTCAGCCTAGGGGCTTCTTCACTATTAAACGGTTTTACAGTTTTTTGGTTCCCCTTTGAGATGCGGGTTCTATAGTGAATTAATCAAAGTCATTGGCTTGCACGTCATAAAAGGGTGTGTGTGGGGGCTCTATGTTGGTGGGTAATATTTGAAAAAAGACTGAAATGCCTCTTATGGAGGCTCTCAAAGGTCAATGGCTGTTGTAACATGAGAGACAAATGGTATGATGATGCTCAGCTACTACTTTTATGAAGAGAAAAGGGGTATGAAGGTAAAGAAGGATGTGGCGTAACAAGGGGCGGTTTTGATGGTTCACTTTACGGGGGCTATTATATCTTATTTACAGATACTGTTTTGAAATGAGCGTGGATGCGCTGAGAAATATTAAAAAAGTGCGTGAATGAGGGACACAAGTGTATTCTGTTTTAGGATGCCCTATTGTAACTGAAGAGGATATCTCCATTAAAGAATGCGATAAATAAAAGCATAAAATGTGTAATTTACATCAATTAATTGTCGTTGTCGTGGAGGCTTTAAGCCCGTAAATTTGAAGAGTGATGATGGATATTAGCTTTACTCCTTGAAATTTCATATTCTGCCAAAATAAAATTATATACGCATTGCGAAAATTACACAAAAAGAGATGGATAATAGCCTCGCTTTTATTTTGCATATAAAAGCTGAAACGGTTTGCTCTTTATCGTTTTGGTTTCTGTTTTAAAATATGCCGGTTATATAAGGGATGGAAGTTGATTGACAGCGGGAATGGATTTTATGTGGCTTTTAGTTCTCATCGTTAAGGTTTTGGGGAACTATTGGGGGACTATAGAGGTTAGTTTAAAGAGGTTGGAAAATATCTTTGTGCTTAATAAACAGATGAGACATTTTATTAAAAAAGGGGAAACTTCTCTTGTTTATTGTTTGAAATGCTCTTTTAAGAAAAAATATCAAAATAAGTATCAGGAACAGAGAGGCAATAGACAATTCCTTCTTGTGTCAATTTGAGAGAAGCTGAACCATTCACGGAAATGGGAACGATTTTTTCGAGAACGGCACTACCAAAACAGGCTTTTTTATTGTTTGTGGGAGGGATGCCGGATTCAAAATTTTCATGCCAAGTGATGATAAGTTGCGTTTTGCCATTCAGTTTTGTTTCGATTTCACAGCGTACACAGATGCTCCCCTTTTCTTGGGAAAGGGCTCCAAAAGAAAGAGAATTGACAATCAGTTCATGAAAAGCCAAACCGATATGCAAAGCGGCATTGGGAAAAAGATAAGGATCGACGCCTTCAAGTGAAAAACGTTCTGTTTCTTTCATAAAATAGCCTAAAGCCTGCGTTTGGACCAATTCGCGAAATTGAGCACCGCGCCAATCTGAATCAGTGATCAGATCTTGAGAATGAGAAAGAGAATGAAGACGACCTTGAAATTTTCGTAAAAAAACCTGAAGAGATTCAGTATAGCGGGCGGTTTGGCTGGCAATACTTTGAATGATCGCTAGAAGGTTTTTAGAACGGTGACTGACCTCGCGAAGAAGGATTTTAAGCACTTGTTCACGGCGGCGTAAGCCGGAAATATTGACACCGGTGGTGATAATCCCAATAATGTCTTCGTTATCATTGCGGTGGCAATCAATAGAAAATTTGTACCAAATCTCTTGTTTATTTGTATCTTCAAAACGTGCCTCAACAGTTTGCATTTTGCCACTCGCTAAAACTTGCAGTTTGATGGTTTCCATATTGTCTGCAAGGTCAAGCGAAAAAAAGTCGTTGTCACGACACCCAACCCGCCATTTATTGTGTAAATGGTGTGGTAAGTTTTCAGCCCATAAATAAACCAGATTTGTTGCCTGATAGAGAACACAAATATCAGCACCACGAATCGCTTGCATGAGCGCACTCATATGAGATCTATCCATGGGGGACTTTGAAAGAGGCGTAACGATCATAATTTTAAGATGTTACTCTGTTCTAAGCCGCTTTAGAAGCATTCTCTTGAAAAAATAAAGCTTGGGAAATAAGTGCTTTCACCATATCAGGGTTAAAAGGTTTGGTCACTAAAAAAGTTGGTTCTGGACGCTCGCCGGTCAGTAGCCTTTCGGGAAAAGCCGTGATGAAAATCACCGGTATACGGTCATTTTTCAAAATCTCATTGACTGCGTCAATACCTGAACTGTTATCGGCTAATTGAATATCAGCCAAAATCAACCGTGGTTTTTTCTTATGATACATGATGACAGCTTCATCACGCGTGCGCGCTATTCCTACAACATGATGACCTAAGCTTTCTACCATTTGCTCAATATCAAGTGCAATAAGAGGTTCATCTTCAATAATCATTACTTCAGTGGCAATTTGTTGAGAAATATCAATGGATGCTTGGTTGAGCAGCTTACGGAATTCTTTCGTATCCAGATTCATGATTTCGCTGGCTTCTTGTTCATGAAATCCTTCAACGGCAATGAGCAAAAATGCTTGGCGTGCGCGGGGCGTGAGATAGGATAATTTGGCACTGGTTTTTTGTTCAAGACCAAATTGGGGCAGGGGTTCAGGGATGTTTGGTGTGGTTTGGTCAAAAAGATGGCAAAAAAGCCAATAGGTACCAATTCGGTCAGTGGAGGCTTTGGGAAAAATGGAGATGTCGGCAATGAGTGCTTCCAACATCGCTGAAACATAAGCATCGCCAGAGGATTGGCTACCGGTGACAGAGCGGGCAAAACGCCGAAGATAGGGAAGATGCGGGGCAATGCGCGTTGATAATGACATAATTTATAACTCCTTTGACCTTTCAAGCATTTTGTTGGTTGAAATTCTCAACCGATAAAAAAGTTCCTTGATTTGTATGGAACTTTTTACCGGCAGCTATATTTACAACCATAAGGCGAAAAATTCTTCGCGGTACTACTAGTAATATATGGATTAGGGGGATGAAAAATGAACGACCGTGATGAAAAAAATCTCACCACACAATTTAGAGTTGGAGATGATCTTCTCGGGGTCAATAGCGAAATAGCACGGAAGTTACGTCAATTTTACATGGAAATTCAAGAAGAAGCACTGCCACGGTGTTTGCTTGAGCTTTTAGAAAAGTTGGAGCGCGCAGAGCAATTTGGCTTAAACAATGTGGAAAAGGTTTGAATCCTTTATGTCAAAGTGCGCGAAAAACTTTAAACAAGAACTCCTTTCTGTGTTGCCGGCTTTACGAGCTTTTGCTGTTTCTTTAAGTGGCAAGCACGATAAAGCCGAAGATTTGGTCCAAGATACTGTTATGAAGGCATGGGCTAAGCAAGATAGTTTTGAGATGGGAACTAATCTTAAAGCTTGGCTTTTTACCATTTTGCGCAATGAATTTTATAGTCAAATGCGTAAAAAGGGAAGAGAAGTTCAAGATACCGACGGCGTGTTTACTCAAAATGTCGCTGTTCATCCTGCTCAATATGGATCACTTGATTTGCAAGATTTCAAAAAAGCCTTAAATTTGCTTTCTGCCGATCAAAGAGAAGCCATTATTCTCATTGGCGCATCGGGGTTTTCTTATGAAGATGCTGCGGCTATTTGTGGTTGTGCTGTTGGAACCATTAAAAGCCGTGTGAGCAGGGCGCGTAATCGATTACAAGAACTTCTTAAAGTCAATGGTGAGTCTGATTATGGTCCTGATTCTTACTCAGCTGGAAGTACATTGTGTTCATTTAACGGCTAAAAAAGCATAATAATTATGATTGATAGCCTTGTTTTTTTTATTCCCGTTATAGCTATTACAGTAAAGTCAGTATCTGAGGGAATTCAGAAGTTTGGCCTGTATCTTTAAGAACACAAGAAAAGCCTGTATAAAACTTTCTCACGGGCTTTAGGTTTTATGTTCCATAAGGTTGCCTTCCTTTGTGCTGAAAAATGACGACTTTCAAGTTCGCCAATGGACATTCTATGACAACAAAAACAAATTTGATGCCTCAAATGCCTTCTTCTGATGCAACGATATCACGCTGGCGGTGGGGTGCGATTGTTGTTTCTCTTGTTATGGCTCTTTTGGCATCGGTTTTTATTATGTTGCTTTCAAATGCCGTTGATCGAGAAGTTGCACAGTTGAATACAAGTTCAGAATTGCGCGAACAGGCTGATTTAGTCCTTATTAGCCTGATTGATATGGCTGTTGCTGACCGCAGCTATGCAAAAACGCGCAAGGCGGAAGATAAAATACGTTTTGAAAATGCAGAGCGGGAGTTGGGGAATATTCTCGACTATATCGCACTTATTGTTTATGCGCATCCGCAGTGGTATAAATGGTTTACGGCTTTTAAAGAAGAGGTTGAAGCACGAAAAGCCTTTATGAATGCCCATATGCGTGCTCTTGATGCGATTCCTGAACAACCTTCTCAACCTTCTCATGCGGACTCTTTGGAAGTATCAAAGATTCCTGTAGCACGTTTAGCTCAATTGATGACAAGCTTTATTAATGGGGATGATGTGGTGCGACAAAAACAGCGTGAGGGTATCGCATTGATGCGGGCGGCTTTGACATTGGCGGCTATTGTTTCCGTTGTGAGTACCTTTATTTCTGCCTATTTTGTTATTAATCGTTTTCATCGTGATATGCGCTCTTTAAAATTGTATCAATTGCTGCTTCATAGTGAAAATATCGCTCTGGAAGCCCGCGTGAAAGAACGAACACAAGAATTAGAAAGAGCACGTAATCACGCTGAAAAAGAACGCCAACGGGTTGAAATATTGTTGCAGGATGCAAGCCATCGTATTGGCAATTCTCTTGGGACGGTGTCTTCTTTGTTGGGGCTCCAGTTAAACCGGAGCAAAAATGAAGAGGTCCGTGCTGTTCTAGGGGCTGCACGTGATCGTATTCAGACAATTTCTACAGCACATCGTCGTTTGCGCTTAAGTGATGATATGGAAACGACACTATTGGCAGAGTTTCTCAGCTCTGTTGTGCATGATGTCGAATTGGCAGTCCCTTTTGAATTGCGTGAAAACATCACCATTCACACCAACTTTAAAGATTATCGCCTGTCTTCAAGAGATGCGACAACACTTGGAATTATCCTTGGCGAGTTGCTAACCAATTCCTTAAAACATGCCTTTCCTGATCAACGGTCTGGTCATATTTATATCTCCTTTGGTCCCCAGAAAGATGGACAATTGATGCTCATTGTAGAAGATGATGGCGTGGGAATGAAAAGCCAAACTTTAAAACAAAAAACAGGACTTGGTCGTGTGGTCGTGGAACAGCTCTGTATGCAATTTGGTGAAAAACCTCTATTTGAAACTTCTGCTTTAGGAGGTACAAAGATTGTCATTCCTTTGCCAAAACTTAGCATGAATAGTTCAAAAAAAAGCTCTGACTGATTTTTTAAAAGGGTAAATTTTCTCTTTGCCAGTGGCATGCTGCCTTTGATTCATCGTGAAGGTATGGGGAGGGCATCTTTTCACAAGAAGAAGGAAAAATACGGCTTCAGTAGCGCGAACACAGCACCATTCATATCAGATTGTCAATTGCCTTCAAGAGAAACAACTTTGCTTCTTTATCTTTTGGTGTATGTTTGATTTTCTCTCTTGTTGTTTTTTTGCTTTGTTGACTCCGATGATCGGCTTTCAAAGTTCTCCTTTCTTAGAGCTTTGAAGTGCTTAAGTTAAAATTTAAATTTATTTTGAATAAGTGCTCCTTTAAGCCAATCGTAAGCTCTATTGCTTTGCAAAAAGATTGTTTTTTCAAGTTTTGTTATTTTTTTGTAAGGCATGTGAAACTTTAAATATAGGGTATTTTTGTAAAAGTGTGTAACAAATATTCTCAAGGATAACTTGCTCAGAAAGTTTATGAAACACCGTTCTTTATGGCTATGAACAGCATAAGCATTCAACAAGTGGAATCTATTCAACAAGAAGTCGGGTTGTTTATAGAATGATATGGATTTTAGAATCTTCGTTCTTTAGAAAAACTCACCTTTGATTTGAGATTTTATTGCATGACAAATAAGGACGGGCTATCGTTTTGATAAAATAAACAATAAAGAGTTAGCCTTTTGGGGTTTCATATTTTTCACTTTTCTATTGTGCGTAAACCTGAAAAGGGGAGGGCGTTTTATTTTTAATCATTGTGATGCGACCTTGGGTGGTGGCATCTTTCGGCAAATTCTTTATAGATATTTAAAGTGCGGAAATCTCTTTAAGAAAAATAAGCGCTAAAGCATATTTTTAGATGTTTTGAGTCGTAAAAATGCAGATGCTTTCATGCTTTAAGTTTCTTCGGAGGAGGTTATCGGGCTGTTGATCAAGGCATCAATATTGTTTTTTTCTTGTAGGAATGTTTGTAGGTCTTGATTGGTTAAGGCTTTGCTATCCGGTATACGAATGCGCATGGGATCAACTTTGACGCCATTGACAATGATTTCAAAATGACAATGGGGACCGGTTGCCATTCCTGTTGTTCCAACATACCCAATGATTTGTCCTTGTCGTACTTTCACGCCTGGTTTGATGTCTGGTGCATAACGGCTTTGGTGTGAATAACTGCTGACATATCCATTGGCATGTTGAATTTCTGTGTGATTTCCATAGCCACCTGTTACACCTACTCTTGTAACAATACCATCTCCTACAGCAATAATGGGTGATCCTTTAGGAGCAACCCAATCAACTCCTGTATGCATGCGCACATAGCCTAAAATAGGATGTTTGCGTGGACCAAAGGGAGAGCCAAAAATGCCATTTGGTGTGGGTTTGCGCAGCAAGAAAGGCTTTGAACTTTTCCCTTCAGAATCATAATAATCAACGCTTCCATCTTTTAATTGATAACGGTAATATTTATAAGTTGTATTCCCAAAAGTTGCACTAATATAACGAATTTCTGGATCAGCGTTTTTGGAGGGTTCTTTGGCTTTCAAATTCTTTTTACCGTTTTCGTTTTCTTTATCGCTTTGTGGTACGGCATAAAATATTTCGATTTGATCATTGGGGGTTATCGGACTTTTCATGTCAATATTGGTGGCAAGCAGACGAATAAGACGATGAGAGAGAGATTGTGATATATTATGGCTTAGCAAAGCACTATAGAGTGCATCATAAGCTGTTGGTAATTGCGCACTATTGATATAAGAATGCGGAATACCATTTTGAAAAGCCGTTTTAAGAGCTTTAGACATTTTAGGCTCTGTGCTTTCAATGAATTGGCCTTTATCATTCAGGGCAATGGTGAGAATATGATGCATCCCTTGATAGATACTTGCGCGTACGAGATGATCTTCTTCACCAGCTTGTGTCACGATACCAATGCGTAAAAGGCTTCCCTCTTTAAGGGAATCGGAAAGGCTTATTTTTTCTAGCGTTTTTACAACCTGGTCAATTTGCTTTTTTGTATAACTGGTTTTTTTGAAAGCATCGGCTATCGTTTGTTTTTTACGAATAGGAATAATATCTTCAACATAGTTTTTCGTCAGATCGATACGGTGACTTTGAGGAGAAACGGTTACATTTTCTTGAACGATTCGAACTTCAGGGGATTCTGTGCTTTGGGAAGGGGAGGATACATCTTCTAATTTTAAAGGATCAATCAATGTGAGAACTGAAAGAAGTTCGGAGCTCTTTTCTAAAGTAAATCCAGCTTTTTGCACTTCTTGTTGTGCCTCTTCATCTGTCAATGTGTCGCTGTCATCAAAATCGAATTGATTTACCTTAAAATCATAGCTGCGTAAGGTGAGTTTTGTTTCAACCTTTGCACCGTAAATCTGCCCAGAATCTTCTTGTGGTGCGATATTTTGATTTTTAGAATCACTGGCAAGAATGCTTAAAGAATCAAATTTTGGATAACTATATTTCTGGGGGCGATTTTCGGCTAAAGCCATACGAATCCATTCAAAATGTTGTGTTTGAATGACTTTTTCATCGCCTTTTTTTTGTAGAATCGATAGTTCAAATTGACGTTTTCTGTCAAAGCTTTGCCGTGCATGGGTGGGAGAAATACGATCACCTTTATAGCCATTGGCCTCAGGGTCTTGTGATTCTGATAGGTTTTCTTGCGTAAACCATTGTGGCGGTGTTACCAATCGCTGTTGTTCATCAAGAGCCGTAAAAAGTGCAATCCCCATAAGAATGCAGGAAGTGATTCCTGTCAGAATGGTTCCCGTAAGCCAACGAGCAGAGACCTGTCGGTGCGCAGGCCGCAAACGCTTGACGACAAGAGCAGGATCTTGTCCAGGATCGTTTTTTTGTTGTTCGTTATCCCACATAGATTTATAAGAGTACTTTTCAATATTAAATAAAGAAAGCTAGATAGATAGCTTAGCATGCTTCTACAGGAATTTGATTCTTTTTACAAATTACAGATCATGCGATTCTCTTTATACAGCAATGTCTTTATAAATCGTATCTGCGCAGAAAATTTTCCCTATTAAAGTAGCATAAAACAAGCGTTATTGTGATTAACTCATTCCTAGGCAACTTCCTATTTTTATGCATTGCAATGGGGTGCTATATTTTACTTTAAAGGCGCCATGCTCTCTTTGAACTCCTTGCTGTTTTCATGTTTTATTTTTATGAAGGCAGATTTTGCCAATAATATCTTGAAATAGGATTTTTTGTTTAATATTTTATTGGTATTGTTTGGGGCATTTTATTTAAAAAAAATAA
>NZ_JBHIQH010000106.1:0-1915 GCF_042196485.1 Bartonella sp. AD24XZML
CATTTCTACACGCTCTCCAGAAACCACGGCGCCTGCCAATGTGGTGTTTGCCCCACTCGTTGTGTGAACTGTGCCGGTGCCTATAATATGGCTGTTCTTGTGATGCACTTCCTCACTGGAACCCTTGCCTTTACCAAAAGAAGCATTTCCCATCCACCCTGTACCACCGGTACCATAACTATACCCAACATTCATTGAAGCGCTTTGCGTGTGGTTTTCTGTGCTTTGCGTATTTTGCGCACTTTCAAAGATGATATCTTCACCTGCTCCCATAGTGATATTCCCGCTCTGTTCATCATTGCTTTGCATCGGGTTTGTACCAGCGATAATATCGGCTCCAACACCATGGATGCTGCTTTATTTAAAGTGCCACCCGCTTGAATAAAGAAGGGCACAATTTTGACTCCCGCATCATTCATACTTTTTGTCCAACGACCTTTTTAACGATGGGGAGGACGCTTTGGTGATCGCTTTTGTAAAGCTTTTTGCTTTTGCTGACGTTTTCTTTCATCCTCAAAATGCGTTAGTAAAGCGCGTTCCTGTTTCGTTTTGTTGGTCACACCAAAGGTGTCATTGTCCATAAACTGCTGATATCCTGCTATCATTAAATTGCTTAGGAATGAGCCACTTTTGGGAGGTTGTGTAAAATAGATCCCTTTTGAATCTTGCAATTTATATCGGAAACCTGCTTTTTTCATGCATTCATAAACTGAGGCAAATTCACTCGCATACGTATTCATATCGTCAGGAGAAGCATAAACCGGTTTCCAACCACATTTTGACAAAGATTGTTGGATCATCGCTTTATCGGCACCTGGTTTTTCCCATAATGCTAAAGTTGATGGAGGAGGTTGGTTAATACATCCAGCTGTAGTTAAGAGAGCTATGCAGCTCAATAGTTTTAAGATTTTTTTCATTTTTCCCTCTTTCAATGGATTTATTTACAATAAAAAGGCTCTAAAGCCTGTTGATATTTTATCTCCGTTTTTCAAGACAGTTCTGAACTGAGTTGAGATGGTAGATTGAGAAAACAATCCCGCCATTCCAAGCAAAGGCAAGGATGGCAGATTGTTGATCATCACCAATAGCAAAACTTAAGGATAGCATTCATATTGTTCTGGATGCTTTTTACAAAAAGGGCTGTTTAAGCGTTTCTTGACACTGCGCTGTGGAACAACAGCGCCTGGACGACAAATGGGCAAGTTTTTCTCTTTAAAAGTATAACATGGCCCTCCCGCTCTTGCTACCTCTTCATCTTTATAGCGAAACCCTGATTGAAGCATGCAAGCATAAATTGTTGCTTTTGCATTAATGCTCTGCTTTCTGTTTTCTGGATCGACATCATAAGGCGTTGGCATGCCACATTCTAACAAGGCTTTTCCTACCTCTGTAAAATTAGTAACACCATTTTTCTCCCACGCGCTCAAATACCCTCCAGGAGTTTTATTAAACTGACATCCTGCAATACCTAATAAAGTTACAGCACCTAATAGCTTTAGAGTTTGTTTCATTTTTTACTCCATTATTTAATTCAAGGTTTTTGTTCACGATGAGATGTGCCATAGCGCCATGTACACTTATCACTCGCATCTCCAAGGCAAGTATGGGAGCTTATGGGATTCATGATCACTCTCCACCATTCTTTCCACATGTTACTACCAGTAGGTATTGTCTCGTAAGTATAGCCATTGCCGCCAATAATTCTGCTTACAAAGTCATATCTATTCCCATCAAAGCCAATAGTGGTTTGTTTGCCATCACTCACATAACCTAACAGACCGGATGCAACTAAAGCATTAAAGGCTGGTCCATAGAAATTGATATTCGTGTTGTCGGCTATACCGTGAACACCTTCTTGTTTGAAAGAATTCAGCATATTCCCCAATGTCATTGTCCCGCGACTATGTCCATAAAG
>NZ_JBHIQH010000108.1:0-9470 GCF_042196485.1 Bartonella sp. AD24XZML
TTATCTTACAGCAGTTCAAGGCGCTTATTATCAGAGGGAAATGTTGGCAGCCGAGCAGGAGGGGCGGATAGGGCGTGTTGCGCGTGACCCTTTAATGCAGATACGGGCTTTTTGGGACATTGGGGGTACGGGCGCCAAGGCAGATGCAACAGCGATATGGATAGCACAGTTTGTGGGGCGAGAAATCAGAGTGCTTAATTATTACGAAGCACAGGGACAGCCATTATCGGAACATATCGGTTGGTTACGTCAAAATGGTTATGAGAAGGCATTGATGGTGTTACCCCATGATGGTGCGACGAGAGACCGTGTGCACAATGTGAGTTTTGAGAGTGCTTTAAATGATGCGGGTTTTGAAACGCAAGTAATCCCTAATCAAGGGGCGGGGGCGGTTAAGATGCGAATAGAGGCGGTGCGGCGTATTTTGCCGTCTGTTTGGTTTAATGAAGAGATGACGGTAGCAGGGCGCAAAGCACTGAATTGGTATCACGAGAAATGGGATGAGAAGCGCGGCATTGGTTTGGGTGCAGAGCATGATTGGTCGAGCCATGGGGCGGATGCCTTTGGTTTAATGTGCATTGTCTATGAAGCACCCAGTGTCAAACCCAAGCAAGAGCGTTATTACACGATGGAAAGAGAAGCGGCATCATGGATGGCATTCTAGATCAAGACTTTCAAAAAACGACAATCCTCGATGAATATGAAATCTATAAGCGTTTAAAGTCTTGGTACGCAGAAGATATTGAACATGTCAATAAATGGCGTGAACAGGCGCGTGAAGATTTTGATTTTTATAATGGTCGTCAATGGGCAGAGGAAGATCTTGCGGTTTTAAAAGAGCAACGCCGTCCTGTCATGACTTTTAACCGCATTGCGCCCCTTGTGAATGCTATTGTTGGAGCGGAGCGTAATAATAAGCGCGAAGTACAGTTTCAACCACGGCAAATGGGAGCAGCAATACCCAATGAATTGCTTACTGGAGCAGCAGAATGGTTTCGTGATGAGGCGGAGGCGGAATATGCCGATTCCGATGCTTTTCAGGATATGGTCATTTGCGGTATGGGCTGGACAGATACGCGGCTTGATTATGATACAGATCCCGAAGGGATACCTGCTGTTCAACGTTTAGATCCCTTAAAAATGGTTTGGGATGCCAATGCTGTAAGACCAAATCTCATTGACGCACAGCGTATGTGGTATGTTGATCGTAAATCTGTTGAGGATGCTAAAAGTCTTTTTCCTGATGTTGCTGTTGAAGATCTTAACGCCGATTGGGCTATCGATAGTACAACCGCTTCTGAGGATTCTCATGTGTCGCTTGATGCGTATCAAGATGACTCCAATGCGACTTCTCTCTCAGATCCGTGTTCTGGGAAACGCTATGTTACGCTGGTTGAATGCCGTTGGTTTGAATATGAGACCACTTACAAGGCACCTGATCTTCAAACCGGCCAGATGCGCAACTATAGCAAACAGGAGTTTGAACAGCTTCAAAGGGTGATGCCACAACTACAAGGGGTGTGTTTTAATAAAAAAGTGGTGAGGCGCGCTTTTCTAGGACGACGTCTTTTAGCAAAGCCCGATAAGCCATTAGCACCTGATGGGCAACTTGGGTGGGAGTGTATCACGGGCACGCTGGATAAGCTTAAAAACCAGTTTTACGGGATTGTTCGCCCCGCAAAAGATCCACAAAAATGGTCGAATAAATATTTTAGCCAAGTGATGTTATATCCTTAATAGCCAGTCTAAGGGCGGCTTGATGGCAGAACGAGGCGCTTTCGATGATGATCGCCAAGCTATGGAAAGCTGGGCGCGAACGGATACGATTACTTGGGTTAAAAATGGCGCGCTTATAGGAGGGAAAATTCAACCAAAGCCAAGTGCACAATTTCCCAATGGATTTTTTCAGCTGTTTAATGAATCGCGTGAAGCGATAACGCATGTAACAGGATTATCAGCTGAGTTTATCGGAACACGGGAGGTCAACCAAGCAAATGTGCTGGAAAACACACGCCGGCAATCAACGCTTAATTTGCTTGCGGGGCTGTTTGACAATCTCAAGCTTTATCGGTGTAGGCAGGGAAAGATTATCCTTTATCTCATTCAGAATTATCTCTCTGATGGGCGTCTGGTACGTATTTCTGGACAAGAGAATGCGCAGTATGTTCCATTAACACGTGAAGCTGTCACAACGCTTGAATACGACATTATTGTTGATGATTCACCGACAAGCCCCAATGAAAAAGAGAAAACTTTTGCGACAATTACGCAGATGTTGCCATTGCTTGGTGGGTTCTTAACACCGGAGATGATTCCAGATCTTTTAAAGCTTTCCCCACTACCGGCAACATTGGTAGCAAATTTAACGGCAAAAGCACAGCAGGCACAACAAGAACAACAGCAACAGCAGATGATGCAACAAAGCCAAGGAGCACAATTAACTCCAGAGCAACAAGCAAAGATTGCTGTTTTACAGCAAGAAGCGCAAGCAAAGAGCACACTCTATCAACTTGATGCACAGCAGAAACAAGCGGCATTGCAGCAGAAAAATATCGAACTTTTCTTGAAACAAGAACAAGCGCGCATGCAGCTTGAGTTGCAACAGGCAAAAAATGAGATAGCGCAGCGTGATTTAGAACGCAAAGCTTTACAGGCACAGTTGGAACACTATCGAGTTTTGACAAAAAATATAATAGCACATTGAAGGGACAGAATATGGAAGAAGAGTTTACGCCTGAAGAACAAGCAATCTATGATGAACATTTTGCCAGTGATAATGTTGTTGAGTTGGTCGAGCCTGAACAAGTTGAGGAAGTTTTTGATGCAGAGGAAAGTTCTGAACAACCAGCTGTAGAACCACTTCAAGAGCAGCCAAATTCTGATGTAATAGAATCTGATAAACTAGAGCAAGAGCGGCAAGCACGCCAAAAGGCAGAACAAAGCGCCATTGAAGCGCGTGAATTGGCTATTGAACTTGCGCAAAAATATGCCGCAATGCAGGAAGAAATCACGCGCCGCCGTGAGGAAAATATTCCCTCCCTAGAAGACGACCCAAAAGCACATTTTGCATGGCTTAGTCATAAGGTACAAGAACAACAGAAATTGCTTGATGAGTTTTCTCATATGAGAGAGAGCCAAGAGCGCATGAGTCAAGAGGAATATGAACGCCAAAAATTAGGGGATTATTTCGAGGAAGCAAAAGCGCAGGTACAAGATAAATATCCAGATTTAGACAGTATCACGGACTATCTCTATGAAAGAGCAGACAGTGTCTTACAAGCGCAAGCAAGCCTTTATCCGCAATGGAAAGACCCCGCAGCACGGCAACAACAAATTGGTGCTGAATTGCGCCAAATATGCCAGCAGTGTCAGAAAGCCGGTATAAACCCAATTGAGGTGCTGGTGCAAAAAGCGAAAGCTTTTGGCTATAGTGGCGCGCCAGTTAAGGACGAAGTGGAAACCCTTCAAGAGCGCTCTCAAGCAGCGCGAACACTTACAGCGCGCGGCGGGCAAGTTCCAACAGGCGGTATGGATGTGAGAACGCTCTTTTCCATGCCGGAAGCCGAATTTGCTGTATGGGTTGAGAAAAATCCCAAAAAATTTGAACAAATTATGAGTAGAGCTTGAAGATGTGCGTGGTGACGCAACAGAGAGAACCAAGTGATTTTTATCGTTTGGGATAGCCGCAAGGCGAGTTTTAAAAACCAAGAAAGGCATTGATTGAAATGGCAGTAACAGAAGTAAAGCTCAATGACCCATTAGCCGTTGGCGTTTGGGCTAAGATGCTAAACACAGAAACTTCAAAAGCGTTGCCTATTGCACCGCTGATGGGGGAGAGCAAAAACAGCATTATCCAAGTGTTGGATATGCTAGGGAAAAGTGCTGGTGACTCCGTTACGAGTGGATTACGAGTTCAACTGATGGGGGATGGCGTTAGCGAGGGACAAACGCTGGAAGGCAATGAAGAAGCACTCCAATTTATGAATGAAAAGGTGCACATCAACGAGCTTACTCATGCGGTGCGCATAAAATATGAAGGCTCTGTTGATCAACAGCGTGTTCCCTTTAGTTTGCGTCAGGAAGCAAAGGATGGGCTTGTTGATTGGTATGCAGATCGCTTAAGTTTGATGTTCTTCATTCAGGCAGCAGGTTATACAGCACCATGGATGCAGTTTGAAGGACGCAACATAACGCTTAAACCGGTGCATTATGGTTTTAACGCGCCATCAGAGCCAAGCAAATTGCGTGTTATTCGTCCGAATAAGAAAAAGACTGATGAAGAGCTTACAAAAGATGATATTTTTACATTAGATCTTATAGATCGGGCTGTTGAACGCGCTAAACTTGCTAATCCACGTTTGCGCCCGGTTCGTGTTGATGGGAAATCGGCATATGTGATGTATCTCCACCCAATACAGGTAACTCAATTGCGTACCAATACAAAGAGTGGTCAATGGTTAGACATTACCAAGGCAGCTTATGATGGCTCTGGAGTTAAGAACCCAATTTTTAATGGTTCTTTAGGGATGTATAATGGTGTTATTTTGCGTGAAGCTGAACATGTCCCCAATGGTGTTAATTCAAAGACACAAGAGCCTGTTCCTTCTGTTCGTCGTGCTATTTTGCTTGGTGCGCAAAGTATCATCATGGCTTATGGGCGCGTTGGCAATGGTGCAACAGGAGGTGATGATAAAAAGGGTGGTACACGTTATAAACTTGCTGAAGAATTGTTTGATTATCAACGTGAATTTGGTTTGGCGGCAAAGACCATTATCGGCATGAAAAAATCACGCTACACCTTGCCTCATTCTGATCAAGGGGGACAGGATTTTGGTACCATTGTCATCCCTTCTTTTGCTGAAGCAAGCTAATTATTAAAGGATGACAATTATGGCAGAAAAATCGCTAATTACACAGGAACCTGTTGAGACCGTTGAGACTGTTGAGATGACAGATGAGGGATTGCCACCTGTTTTGCAGGGACGTAACAACTCTACGCAGCAGGTTAGTTTTTTACGGGCGCGTGTTAAATGTACAGATCAAGGGCTGATAACGAAAATTGGTGTTCTACCCCGTGGGGCTTTGATAAAAAGAATTCAAGTTTATACCATGACGGATTTTGAAGATGTAAAAGTTATATTTGGAAAAGAACCTAATGGCAATGATTATGGAGAAACAAAGCTTTTGCAATCTTACACCGGCAATGTGACCCTACCTATGGAGGAACGAGATGTTCCGCTAGAGGCTGAAAATACGATTTACATGACACGAGACAAGCAAAGCACCAAAGGTGATGCTGAGGTGATTGTTGAGTTTTACACTAATCGTTAAAGGCAAGGGGGCGTTTATTGCTTGCGTCCCCCTCCTATACAAGATGCCCCAAGACATTTGGAAGAGGGTGATATGACAATAATAGTACAGACAGGTGGTCCGATTGGAGACAAACAGACCATTACTCCTTGGGATAAAAATTTTATCCAGATGTTAAACGATATTCAGGATGAAATAGATGATCAAACAGATGAGTATGTTGATCAAGTGCAAAGGGCGATATTTTCGGCTATTCGCTTTTGTGAACGATTGCCTTTTTATTTCAATGAAAGCCGCGAAGTTGTTTTTACCACTCTAAAGGGCAAAAGCCGTTATGGCGCCGAGGCACATCCCTCTATAACAGGGGCTGTTCGCATTGTTGATGCTTACGTTTATGAAGATAATCACAGCAAAGCAAAGCTTTTGCAGGTAGATCCTCTTGTTATTGAGAATCTTGAGGATGATTGTAGCCATGGCATGCCTACACGCTATGCTTATTTTGAACAAAAGCTTGTATTGTATCCAACACCAGAGCGAGTTTATTCTATCAGGCTTATTCTTGACCCTATAAGAATAAAAGATATTGAGAGTGCACAAGAAGCGTCCATATGGTTTTTAGAAGCCTATGAACTGATCAAAACGCGTGCAAAATATGAAATTTATACCAATATTATTAAAGAACCACAGATGGCAGCGGCAGCTTTTGCCATGTTTCAAGAGCAACTCGATGCGCTACAAATTGAAACATCACGGCGCAAGAATTTGTTAAAAATTCAACACACGGATTTCTGATGACCTTTATTCCTATTGCTGAGTATAGACCAGATGTTGCATTTATTAATAGTGGTTATTCTAGTGAGATTGTGAACGTTTTACCTGCACCAAATTCGTATATTCCGTTTCCTATTGTGGCGCCGGTCTCAGATCCTTTTCCGGATGTGGTTTTGGGGGTCTATGCGGTGCGCTCATTGGGTGGTGTTCGCATCATTGTGGGGGCACCAACAAAACTTTATGAATATGACAACAGCACGCGCGGCTGGAAAGACATTAGCAAACCTCACACACAATATCACGCCAATGAGACTGCACTTTGGTCTTTTGCCTCCTTTGGTGATCATATCATTGCTGTTAATAGCAATGACCCACCACAAATGCTTTCGTTAAAAACGGATGAAAGGTTTTGTGATTTGAGCGGTAATCCCCCGCGTGCTGGACTTGTGCGTGTGTGGGGTGATTTTGTTTGCCTGATGCAATTAACAGATAAGCCAAACCGTGTTCAGTGGTCCGGTTTGAATGATGCGACACATTGGACGGTTGGGGAGAAAAGTTGCGATTATCAAGATTTTCCCGATGGAGAATATGTTCAAGGGTCTACGGAATCAACAAATCCACTTATTTTCATGCGCTCCGCCATTTATCACGCAACCTTTGTACCAGGCTCTAAAATTATATTCAGTTTTGCAAAAATAAAAGACAAAATAGGTGCGAAAAGCAGCACAGCAATTGCAAGCCGTGGAGACTGTACTTTCTTTGTCTCTGATGATGGTTTTTATCAAATCAACAGTGCTGGTGAAATGCTCCCTATAGGCTTTGGTAAAGTCGATAAAACCATCTTCACACTTTACAATAACTTTGCCATTGATGAGATGAGGGCATGTATTGATCCGGTCTATTCTCGTGTTTATTTTTCTATCAATGATAACACTGAAGGGATGCATATTTATGTTTATGATTGGCTTTTGCAAATATGGAGTGTCATTAAGGGGCAAAACCTTCTCTTATTTCCCCTTTTTGCAGCCGGTTATACATTAGAAGGCTTAGACGAAGTACAAGAGAGCTTGAAAGATTTACCAGCTTCTCTTGATAGTAAGATGTGGCAAAATGGTGCGCCTGTTTTGGGAGCTTTTACGCCAGACAACACATTTGGTTTTTTTGCGGGTCCTCCGATGGAAGCAGTTATTGCTTCACAAATTGTGGGGGATACGGGCAGGCAAATCAACCTGATGAGTGAGGCTTTTGTTCAAGCGGATACAACAAATGGTTTTTTAAGTGTTGGGGCGGCTTTTATCATTGATAACAAGAACCAATTAAATTGGGCTAAAGAGCGTTATGCCGGCTATAATATTGGGATGTATAATATCCGCTCACGGGCGCGTTATCACGCTTTGCGTCTGAGAATACCAGAAGGCACACCATGGACACATATAACAGGCTTTGATGTAACGCTGAAACCCGCGGGCATAAGATGAGTTTTAAGATCTATAATACAGAAAAATGGAGCGCTGAACAAATGGCGCCCTATTTTGACAATGTCATAAAATCGATAGCTTATTTTAATCAAAAATTCCCTGATGATTATAATACAGAAACCATTTTAAACGATATTTTGAATGGAGAAAAAGTTCTTTGGATTATCGTTGATGCGCATGAAAACTTTATGGCGCATGTCACAACACAGTTACAAGAACTCGTCACTGGAGCATTAAGGGCGGTTGTTGTCACGCTTGGTGGAAAGGGAGGAGCACCCTTAACAAAGCTTATCACTCAGATTGAAGCTTATTACAAGGAAAAAGGGGCAAAAGAGCTTGTCATCATAGGCAGGCGAGGGTGGGAAAAATCTCTTAAATCGCATGGATATTTCGTTAATCTTTTAGAATATAGAAAGCAGCTTTAATATGGGAAAAAGTTCTAAACCAATCCAGAATACCCAAAACACGACGCAAACAAATGAACCCCCTGCATGGGCAAAAGGTATTTTTGAACACGCCGCTCAAGATGCCATGACTTTTTATAACCAAGGCAGCGGAAAAGCCGTTTATGACGGGCAGCGTGTTGCGGGTTTAAGTGATCAAACAAAGAATGCGATTAATGGGCTTAGCAATAATACGTATAACTATGATAACAATTATTTAAATGGATTAGCCACAGGGCAAAATTCAACAAGCCAAAACTTAAAGAACATGGCTTCAGGGCAACAAATAGGCAATAACCCTTACTTTGATGAAGCGCTTCAAAACACATTAAATAAGGCAACAAGCTCTATTAATAGTTCATTGGCAGGTGCTGGGCGTTATGGTTCTGGGGCGCATACTGGGGTTTTGGCTAATGAATTGGGGGGCATAGCAACACAAGCTCTATCACAGCAATATAACCAAGATGTCAACAATATGATGAATGCCAATGGTCTCATTGATCAAGCAAACCAAAATCAGTTGGCGGGTGCCAATAACTTCTTTCAAGGTCAAGGTCAGGCAAATCTTAATGCGTTGACGGGAGGGAGTGTACTTGATGCCAATCATCAACGGCAATTAGATGAAGAGCGGCAAAAATGGGAGCAGCAGAACAATCTTGATTGGGACCAGTTAAGTAAGTTGCTTACAGCTGGTGGGGCTGTTGCTGGAAATTATGGAACGCGAACAGGACAAATGACGACATTGACTCCACAGCCAAAACCTAATCCGTGGGAGATTGTTGGAAATGTTGGAACTATCCTTGGTACTTTTGCTGGGCTTAGTGATATCAGAGCAAAAGAAAACATCAGAGAAGCTGGGCAGAGAAATGGCTATAAACTCTATGAATACAACTACAAGGGGCACCCAGAGCGCTATCGCGGTGTAATGGCGCAGGATGTTTTGAAGTCAAAGCCAGAAGCTGTTTTCTTGCATAAGGCGACAGGCTTTTTGCATGTGGATTATGGCAAGCTTGGCTTTGAGATGGAAAGGGTACAGTGATGGAACAAGAAAACACAAATTCTCTTTTAAAGTTGTTTGATCCAAAATTTTTGCGTCCCTTGATGTATCAGGTCATACCTCAATTGCCAAAGCATTTGTTCGAACAGCTTTCTACGCCTCCAAGCACGCCGTTGGAAGGGCGATACAAGCCAAGTTTTTTAGAACGTGCTGCTTTTAGCACAAACCCTTTTGATGCGAGCAATGGGGATAATACTCCACAAAAATTGAGTCCTACAGAGCTTATTCGCGGTGCTCAAACAGGAGGAGGAGAAGTTGGGAAAAAAACGCCAGCAGAATTGATTATGTCTACGGATGATTTAAAGCGCCAAATGCCTCCATTACCGGATGTTTCAAAGGATACTGTTAAGATACAAGAGGCGCCAGAGCAACAAAAGCATGACTTCTCAGAGCAGGGAGGTGTTGCATCAA
>NZ_JBHIQH010000109.1:0-1035 GCF_042196485.1 Bartonella sp. AD24XZML
AAAAAAATATATAAAGGAGGGTAAAAGGAACCCTCAAAATACTCAAAAATATTCAAAACTCATAACCTAATGATCTTGATAGCATTTCTTATGAGTTATAAACCATCTTTTGAAAGGCTTTAAAGGATCACATGCTTTTTATAAAGCACGTTGTAATCATTCTCTAAATCATAAGGTTATCATTCAAAAGAACTGATAAATTCATAAAAGGGATTTTGATAACATAATCAGTTTTCAATTTCATACGCTTTTCATAAGATACGTTTTAATGACTCACTAAAATGATCACTTTTGTCAGTTCAATTTACTGACACATAACTGACAAGTTTTAATCAATTCACATCATTGGTTATCTTTAAAGATTGTACTCTTGATATGAGTTGTGTTTTAAAGATATTAATCTATTGAAATATAATGTTTTTAATTTTTACTCATTTGAAAAAATAATTATAGGGTTTAAAAGGAACTGACAAAACTGACAACACTGACACGGTCTATTAAAAGAGATTTTGCTCATCTCTATAATTATCAGTTTCTATTGAGATGTTTTCATAACAGTCTATAAATCGTAATTATCCTATTTATCGTTTCTCTTATGAAAATGAAAAATGATGCCATGGCTATAAAGCATATAACAGCTATAGAGAATGCATAAAAACAGTAAGGTTTTATAATCATAATGCAAATGAAAGCATTGGTTATAAAGACCATCTCTATAAAAGGCTGTTAAGTTGCAAATGCGTTATAAACAAAATTCACAAAAAAATTAAAATTCATTTAGTAAAAAAATTGATAGGTTATAAAGATAAAAATACGCATTATGAGAGCGTTTCTAAATATTATGAATGTATAGATTCAAAAAACAACGCAATCGTTTTATAAAGACCATAATATAGCTTTAAACATATATAAATATAAAAGAAGCAATTCATAAGAACATGATAACATTAATACATAATGCAATTTAAAAAATACAAAAAAGATAAAATATTATTTGACAATAAATACGTATTTTGTTATATAAATAATCAAGTG
>NZ_JBHIQH010000110.1:0-12665 GCF_042196485.1 Bartonella sp. AD24XZML
AGAGAAGGCTTTGAAAGGTCTTTGAAAACCCTGTGAAAAATTTTGAAAAGTCTGTGAAAGCCCAGAAAACCGCCTTTGAAGACCCTTTGAAAAAAATCAATCCAAAAGTTCGATCGACTCCAAAATCAGCCAAAAATGACCAAAAAAGCAAAAAAGATTTCCATATATAAGTGGAAATCTCTAAAAGTTGAGTAAAAAGCATTTTTCATTTTAGAGAGGCATTAAGCTATATCTTATGTAGTTTCTGGATGTGCATTTTCAGCCTCTATTTGACGCTTTAAATGCAATTTTAGAAGAGGTAAAATAAGCTCGACTTCTTCCGTATCGTTGATGTCTTGAACAAGCTCTTGCAGTTTTTTATAAAGTTCCGCCGCGAGTTCCGCTATATCTTCAGGAGGGAGTTTTATATTTGCATCGCGATAAGTTGTATAAGCTATGCGACCAAGCTTTTTCATGAGACCAGCAGGGATAGTTTGTGGTTTAAAACCAGCTGCTTTCGCCTTTGCCATGTCACTAAACATTTCGCTTTCACCCGTAACGAGCCAATGATGATTAATGTTATAGGCCGTATAATAGGCGTTAATTGTTGAGCATGTTGGTTCGTGTGCTCCAATTTCATAATTGGCAAGGGTGCCACGTTGTAAATTAAGCCGTTGCGCAAAGATACTACGTTCTTTATTTCCGTAGATTCGTCTTATTTCACGTAGGCGTTTTGCCAATGGTGTTTTAGGTTCTAGTTCGGGGCGAGCCAAAAATGCTCCTTATTCATATTTAGGTTAGCTTAAATTACAGGATTTTAAAAAGAGCTTCCCCCATTCATCTTAGAGAGGCATTAAGCCGTATCTTGTGTAGCTTCTAGATGTACTCTTTCAGCTTCGATTTGACGCTTTAAATGCAGTTTTAGAAGAGGGAAAGTCGCTTCGACCTCTTCCATGTCGTTGATGTTTTGAACAAGCTCTTGCAGTTTTCTATAAAGTTCCGCCGCGAGTTCCGCTATATCTTCAGGGGGGAGTTTTATATTTGCATCGCGATAGGTTGTATAAGCTATGCGACCGAGCTTTTTCATGAGTCCAGTAGGGATGGTGGGTGTCTTAAAATCCGATGTTTTCGCTTTTGCTACGTCTGTAAACATCTCACCTTCACCTGTAGCTAGCCATTCCACAGATACACCGCAAATATTTTTGTAAATTACCAACATTGATACAGGAGGTTCGCGCAAACCAGTTTCGTAGTTACTCATAGTACTTTCAGGTACTGCAAGATGATCAGCGAATTGTTTGCGTTCCAAAAAACCAAGGGCAAGCCGTACTTCACGCAATCGTTTTGCCAGTTCTGTTTTAGGTTCTTTTTTAGGACGTGCCAAAAAAATCACTCCTAATCCACAAAAGCGAATTATACCTCTAATTACCGCCCGATATAGAGGGCATATATTCTACAATTAACCCCACAAAAAACGGATGTGGGAGCATCCGTTTGAAGCAGGAGCGAAGTTTATGACTATCACACAAGTATGGGATCGCCATAGTATTTTAGCCGAGCTACGCCGCCGTAACATGACCTTGGCGGAGCTCGCGAAAGCTTATCAACTCTCCTCGTCCAGTGTTCAACATATCTGGACACGGTCTAACGAGAAAACCGAACGTGCTATTGCCGATTTTATCGGTTTGCCCGTTGAGCAGGTTTTTAGCGACCGCTACCCCAAAAGTCGCCGTCGCATTTTTAAAGCAGCAAAACATGCCAATACAGATTCGGTAACACAGGCCGCATTGCGCGGTAATGCTGCTTGAACTTCGTTACACGGCTTTGCGTTTTTGCGCATTTGCCATGAATTTAAATACCATAAGATGAAAAGGTTTATCAATGTCTAAAGATCAATACGAAATAGGCAAGATAAATTGCATAGAGTTGCATCATAGAACAGCCGTTTGGGTAGTTTTATTTTCCATAGGTTGTAAGCAGATTTTACTAATGGGGGATGGTTATGGTTGCAGCTTATAATTTATGGATGCCAGAGGCAAAAAGAGAAATCTTTAATCCTTATTCAGAAGCTGAACGGTTACAAATGATGCTTTCCTGTTCTTTAAAAGCAGTGAGTGGTGGCTTTCGGCATGTACCGATCCGGTATATTATTGACCCTCCGCATGGATTGTTTGATGCGATATTAGCGCGGCAAATTGCCATTCATATTTTGCATTATCAATTTGAGGTGCCGCGGCGGCGTATTGTTGCGATGCAAGTACGGAAGCAGACTGCTATCTTTCTTGCTTTGCAAGTGATTAACCGGCGTTTGGAAGAACTCGTTTTTGCGAAAGCTTATCGAAGATGGGCGGGTCGTGCGATGGATTTATTCTTTAAAGAGATCAGAAAGGCGGGGGCGTGATGGCACAGTTTCAAAAGCTTGCTTTTGATGTGATTGTGGTGCCGGAGCGTATACGCCCTGTGGATGATGAGCATGCCAAGGCACTTGCACAATCAATGGCGCGGGAGGGATTGATGAATCCGATTACGGTGCGCCATACGCCCAATGCTAAAGAGGGTAATTACACGCTGATTGCTGGTGCACACCGGCTGAGGGCTGCGGAGCTTTTGGGCTATAGTGACATTGATGCTGTTGTGGTGCAGGCGGATAAAGAGAATGCTGCGCTTTTAGAAGTTGTGGAAAACCTGTTTCGCAATGAATTGTCTGTTATTGATCGTGCGCTTTTTGTCCAGACTTATCGCGAATTGTGGGAAAAGAAGTTTGGGGAAATTAAGGTTGGTGGGGATGGTAGTAATCAACATAAAGTCAAAAAAGAGCAATTCGGTCAAGTTGACCGAATTGCTTAAACGCTTCTCTTTTTAATAATGTCCTGAATAATGTGCTTAGGATACAGAAAAATCATCAGTCAATTTATGCTAAAAGAAGTCATACCATTTTATGCATACTGCTTCTCAAATAATACGATTCCAACTCAATGATTGATCATCTCAAATTGCGATTTTGAGCAGAAAAGAAAAGAGGCTTTAAATACCCTTTAGATAAGGTCTTTGAAGACCCTTTGAGAACACCTTAAAAACTCTTTGAAAAAAAATAAATTGGTACAAAACCTAGTGGCAAAATATACAAAACCCGCTGGCAAGCTACAACAGTAAAAACAATAGGTTACATATAACAAAGAAGAGTGTGGTGCCCAGACGCGGCAGACAGGGCTTTAGCAACAAGAATCAAGCCGTATAAATATGTGCAAGAGCTATTGATGTCTATAATTTTTTATGTTCCAATAAAAAAATTAAGAATTAAAGAAAAAATCTCAAATCAAAAAATTAAGGTGNATTTTTTATGTTCCAATAAAAAAATTAAGAATTAAAGAAAAAATCTCAAATCAAAAAATTAAGGTGGTCTAAAAGGTGGACCCAAAAAGGTGGACGGGCAATGTGTGAAAAGGTGGACGAGAAGGGAAATTAAGTGAGGGGGATTCATAGGTTATCAGCATTGCTTGTCAAGTCTGCTTCTCAAGGTAAATATTGCGATGGGGCGGGGTTATGGCTGAATGTTAGAAAAGACAATACACGCTCTTGGTTTTTTCGTTACACATACCACAATAAACGCCGTGAAATGGGGCTCGGTCCAGTTGCACAACTTTCTCTGAAAGAAGCGCGCGAACTTGCCAAACATTATAGTGCTATTCTCAAAGAAGGCAATGACCCTATTGTCTTTCGAGAACAAACTGTCTTAAAACAGCAAAGCAACATATTCAGTGAGATTGCAACAGCGGCTTTTGAAAGTAAAAAAGCAGAGTTAAAAAATGAAGGCAAAAATGGGCGTTGGTTTTCTCCGCTGGAGTTGCATGTTATTCCACACATAGGCAGCCTCTCTATAGAAAAATTAACGGCTAATATCATTCGCAATGTTCTTGCGCCCCTTTGGCATGAAAAAGCAGATACAGCACGAAAAGCGTTAAACCGTATTAACATTTGCTTGAAATATGCGGCGGCTCTTGGTTTGGAAGTTGATCTACAAGCTTGTATGAAAGCACGCGCCCTTTTGGGAAAACCCCGTGCTACACCAACAAATATTCCTGCTATGCCATGGCAAGAAGTTCCAGCATTTTATCAAAGTTTGGATGATAATATCCTTTCAAATTTAGCACTGAAGCTCTTGATTTTGACTGGAGTACGGTCGTATCCATTGCGCTATTTGCGTCTTGAACAAATAGATAAAAATATATGGACAATACCAAAAGAAAATATGAAGGGCATTGTAGGGAAAGTTTCAGATTTTCGAGTGCCGTTAAGTGATGAATCTTTAAAAGTGATTGAAAAATCTCTTCCCTTTGAAAAAAATGGTTTTCTCTTTTCTGGTCTTACAGGCAAGCCAATTTCTGATGCAAGCATGGCAAAATATATGACAGTTTGTGGTTTGACTTATCGCCCTCATGGTTTTCGTTCCAGTTTACGGGATTGGATAGCAGAAACAACGTCAACACCCTTTGAGATTGCAGAAACTGTTCTTGCGCATTCAGTTGGGAATTCAGTGACAAAAGCTTATATGCGAACGGATTTTTTGGAACAACGCCATGCTCTCTTGGAACAGTGGGCTGCATTTATAACAGGAGCGACTTGACAGGCTTATAACAATGTGTCTATTGTCGAATCAGGTGCCTAGAAAACACCTTAGACACATAGCGGATAGATTGCCGATACAATCTTTTCTCCGCACATTAAAGGCTTTGACTCATTGTATGTTACACACATATAATGGCTTTGCCGGGTGTGGTTATGCTATACAATACCCTTTTGGGGAAGGCATAACGACGGGCTATGTGCCGTGTTTTCTAGCACCCGGCGCTCTTCTAGAGTGTCAATAGAAGACATTTAAACACATAGGAGTTCATTATGAACATTCTTATAAAATTTACGGAAAAAACAATTGATCAGGAAACTGTTCAGACAGTAAATGCACGCGAATTACACGCGTTTTTGGAAATAGGGAAAGATTTTTCTACCTGGATTAAAGACCGCATTCATCAGTATAAATTTGAAGAGGGTAGTGATTTTATAAAAACACAAGATTTGCGGTCCCCAAAATTGGGGAGCGCAAAATCTAGAGCTGTTACAGCAATAGATTATCACCTCACTCTAGACATGGCAAAAGAGCTTTCCATGGTTGAGCGCAATGAGAAAGGTAGACAGGCTCGTCGTTACTTTATTGAGTGCGAAAAAAAGTTAAAAAGTCAGTCTGGTGATTATGATAATGATACACGCTTTGATTTGCCAAGTTACTGGGAGGGTATGAATGCTGGTGAAAAAGCTTTGTATCTTTTAGGTCCTATCCATGTTCGTCTTATTGATGCTTTTAGAGTCGATGAAGAGAATAGAAAATATAAAGCTCTCATTAAAGAAGCTAAGCGGGTCTTAGCAAGATCTGTTACGAAAGCTGCTTAAGTTTAAAACCGATTTCATCTCCCCGTTTTAAAAGCGGGGAGGGGATAAGGCTTTCAGTTTTTGGTTAACCACTGTTTGAGATGTGCAAAGATATTGTCTATGGCATCCATGAGACGTGCAAAATCGAGGATAAGCAAAAAAAGAAAAAATACTATCCACTTCATGAGACGCGACATCATTTTCACACTTTGGTAGGTGATGATCATTTCTTGTAGCATGGCTTTTTCTGATTCCGTAAGCTCTGTGTTTTTTTCATTTTGCTTTCTAGCCATGTTTCCACCCACACACACGTTCACCCTGCTTGTTATGCTTTAAGATCTCTCTTGCTAAATTGGAACTGATGACGTCAACATCTTGCCTCTCTAAATAAATGGGCAACCAACCAACACAAGAGACATACTTATTTGTCCCGCAACCAACGAGAGAGAGCAGCACGCACATCAGTATCACTTTTCTGATTAACTTCATTTTCCACCTCCAGCCGTGTTGTGGCTGCTTTTAAAGCTTTTTCTGTTTGCTTTTGCCGTTCTGCCTTTTTTCCAAGAGTGAAAGCTTTTGCCAAAGCCATAAAAAAAGCGGCTAGAGCCGCGCCTATTAACAGCAGATTTTTTTTCATCCATAAGATCATAAACGGTGTTCCTGAAAACGTTTAGCAACAAAGAAAATGCCAGCACATGCGGCTAAAACCATGATAGTGGCGAGCGCCCATTGCACTGGACCATTGCCTGCTAATAAGCCTCCAAGCCCTGAAAAAGAACCAATAACTGGTGCAAGAGCTTCAGCTTTAAAAAGTCCCGTTGGTGCTTGCGTTTCTACGGTTTGGTAGTTAGAGGAAACAAAAGCACCTTTCGCCCACAAGCCTGCTTCTGCTGCACGCCGGTGTGCGAGACCTTCAAGACGCTTTCCACCGGCTTTGGTCCATTTCTGTAGCTCTGCAGGGACAGCTTCATATTCACCTTGATTGAGCTTTTTTAACAGTGTCGAGTTACAAAAGGCTGTTGTTCCTACATTATAGCAAAAGGAGACTAAAGCCGCGAATTGTTCATCGGTTAAGGCAACTTGAACCGCTTGTTCAACGGCATTTTCAAATTGTCTTAAATCTTGGCAAAGAAATTCTTCTGCTTGTTTTTCGGTGATTGCCATACCTTTATGAACAAAAGGTTTTCCAGCATTGTTTGTATGTCCATAACCAATGGTCCACACTCCAATGGCATCTTTATAGGCATTGAGACGTAAACCTTCCCATTGTTTAATCAGTGCTAACCCTTCTGGTGATATTGTTCTCATGTATTGCTCCTATAAAAAAGCCCCACAAAAGGTGAGGCAGATTGATAGATTAAAATTGTAATTATTGCGTTTTATTAAAAGTAGTGTTTCATGTAACTTTTTTCTGTGTTATACGTTACATGAAACATAATGGAGATTTTGTTATGGCTACGATGCACGTTAATGAACGCGTTCAAAAACATCGCAACGCACAAAGAAAAGCAGGTTTGCGCTTAATGCAAATTTGGGTACCAGATACTCGCCAACCGAACTTTGCAGAAGAGTGCCGACGCCAATGTCGCTTAGTCGCAAAAATGGATAAAACAGATACATCTATGCAGTTGTTGATGGATCAATCTTTAATGGATGTTGATGGCTGGACAGAATGATGCGTGGATCTCTCGTCACAATAGCTATGCAAGGCGATTTTGGTAAACCAAGACCTGCGTTAATCATTCAAGCTAATCAATTCAGTGAACATACAAGTGTAACGGTTTTGCCAATTACAAGTACACTTGTTGATGCGCCATTACTCCGCATTACTCTCCAACCAGATACCAAAAATGGTTTGCAAAAACCTTCGCAAGTCATGATTGATAAGATTATGACGGTAAGATGTGAAAAAGTTAGTCCAGCTTTCGGCTCCATTCATGCAGATAAAATGGTAGAAATTGAACGCTGTTTAGCTGTATTTTTAGGAATAGTAAAATAAAAATAGTATTTCTTTTTATCATCATAAAATAGCTTTGTTTATCTATCTTCCTCATCCATATGGATAACGCCTTCGCCTTCATCACATGCGTTAAGGGGGGCGTTTGGATCAAGGGTATCATCTTTGTCTGGTCTGGTGTTTGCAACGTTTCCAGCCGCATCTTCTTGGGTTTCATCAAAAAGTTCGCAGTCTATTTTTGTGGTGTAACCGCCCGTTTTATCAAGCTTGTGTTTAACACTTTTGATGCGCCATTCTGCTGGAATATAGGGGCGGAAAGGGGGCTCTTGAACAAGCTTTGCTTCTGCTTGTACAAAGGGATCACCACCAATATCACATGAGAAAGAAGATTTCCCACGCGATGATTTATTGCGATAAGCCGCAATGGCTGCAACAGCCTCTGATTGGTTATGGTAGGTATATTTGAGTTCATGAAATGGTGGTTTGCCAACCTTGACTTCCTTTTTTTCACCACTGCGAATATCATGATAGCTTGCAAGTACACCGCCTTTTTTTTCTTCTTCTTGTTTTTCAGATGTTTCGGTTGCTGTCTCTGCTTTAGACAAATTTTGGGCATCACTTTCATCCATATGGATAACATCTTCGCCTTCCTCAACTTCTTCTGGCTCTCGTGCATCAGCGGCGGCTTTTTGATCATCTCCTGCTTCTGTTGCTAAGCCATTGGCTGCTCCTGCTTCATCCCGTGCGCTATATTTAAAATCCCAAGAGGTACAGAGTTTTTCATGGATAATAACAACGGGGAGTGTTTCACCAGTGATAGCTTTGCCTTCACCCCGTCTAGCTAAAACAAGCTTGCCATCAACGGGTTTTGCTACCGCATCATAGTCTTCTGCAAGGCGTGTAGCAAAAGCCATATCGCTTTCAGCTGTTTGGTCAATATGACGCACAACAATTTTAGCAAGAGCAGGGTCAACTTTTGGTGTATAGCCATTGCGCTCTGCTATCTCTTGAATGATGTTGCCAAGGGTTTGTTGATGATAGGATTGGCTTTTGGGTGTTCTATAAGACGTGTTCATAGAGGCGGCGCGTCCGGTCACGCTTAAACTTTGTGGGGGGCTGCTTACAGAGATTTCATCAATCAAATAGGCTCCCATATCGCGGTTTTTGCCTCCTTCATAGCCAAGTGTTACGGAAATGATTGTTCCGATGAGAGGAATATCAAGAAAGCCATTGTCGCACTCACGGGCGCGGTCATCAAGCTCTATGGTAATGCGGTCACTTTTGTCTTCTGCTTCATCGGTAATTTCAATCGACAAAACATAGTCCATCAGCGTTCTTGTGATGTCCTCTCCATTTGCCATCACTGTGCAAAAAGGTTTCATGATTGACTGCCCCAAATTCTAATCACCGGCGTGGCTTTAAGATAGGGGAGGGCTGGCAAAACGATTGTGATGCCTGCTTTTAAGATGGGTCCATAGTCTGCAAGACCAAAGTTTGCTGCATAAACGCGTTCAACAGCAAGGGCTTGTTGACCCTTTGCATAGTATTTCCAGCAAATGGCATCAACCATATCGCCTTCTTTTGTCACGTAAAGATCACTCATAGCTCTTCACCATATTCTCTCAACTTTATTGTAAATTCTTGTTTTTTTGGGGACCCATTTTGGTGAAAAATGCTTTGCTTTTCCTCTACAGAAAGAATGACAAACTTGCCTAAAATTTTGCCCTGACCGGTCACAAGAATATGAGGACCATTATGGGCCATTTGTCGCAAATACTCGATTTGTCCATAGCCGCCTTTAAAATCCGGATAGATCACACCGGTTAGAGAAAATTCCACATTTGCAACAGCAGGCAATTGAAGCGCTGCTTTGCGTCCCAATCGCCCTTGCTCTACCCATGGAACCCCATAAGACATGTCAAGGGTTTGATAAGCAGCAGTTTCAATGGAAAAAATAAAACCACCTAAAGCTAACATCATGGCGCTTAATCCGAAAGGCTAGAGGCTATAGCCAAGCGTTGCTGCTTGGCATAGCGTTCAAGGGCTTGATTGACTGCGTCTCTGATTTCGTCCTTTAAACCATTGGGGACAGAAATATTTAAATTTGAAATCATCACGCGGGCATCTACTTCTACCGGCTTATGAACGGTAATGGGCTTGGGAGCTTTGAAGGCGCCCACTTTTGCATTTGTAGCCTGCATTTGTCCTGTTTCGACTACGCTTGTATTAAAGCCACTTTTGCGTTTTTCAGGGGGGGTATTTGTAACCACTGCTGTATCCAGCATTTTTTTTGCACGTGCATTAGTTTCATCGGTAAAGGTTTTTAAAGTCTGGGTTGAAGTTTTGTTGATTGAGACATTAAAGCCTAGCTTTTCTTTCATCCAGTTTGGCATCCAACTGGTTAATTTACTCATCATATTGCTAAAACCGTTATACAGATCATCCCATTTGCTTTTGATACCGTCCCAAAGTCCATTAATAAGATTGGATCCTACTTCCATTAAATCGACACCAAACAGCCATTCAATGAGTTCATTGATTTTTTTCGCAATCCAAGAGAGTGGTGAAAAGTTTTTAAAGAACGTCAAGAGGTTATTGAAAGTATTACTACATAAGCTCGCAAAAGAATCCCATAGCTTGCTTATAAAGCTTATGACTGTGTCCCAATTTTTGTAGAGCAGATATCCGGCAGCAACAAGAGCTGCAATGCCGCCAATAATCCAGCCAATAGGTGTGGTCATGATAGCAACCCCAAGCGATATAAAAGCCGTACCAACAGCGGTTATTGCTGGAATAAGTGAAGTTACAAGAGATACCGCAAGACCCGCAACTGCGGAAGCAGCTGAGGCTAATGCTGAAAGCAGTGATCTTCCCAGAGTTGCGGAAAATCTAATAAAAGCTTTATCTGCTGCGACTATTTTTGAGAGCAGGGATTTTCCAAGGTTTACAGCCAGACCGGTAATTTTAGAACCAACAGAAGTGAAGGCTGAAAGCACTGGTCCTGAAAGAGCGAAAGCAAGCCTGATAAAAACTGCACTTACTATGGCTAGTGATGTAAGCAGCCAGCCATTGATTTTGTCCCAATTTTTGTAGAGCAAATATCCAGCAGCAACAAGAGCTGCAATACCACCAAGTATCCAGCCGATAGGTGTGGTCATAATTGTGATACCAAGCGTGACAAACGCTGCTCCTGCTGCGGCTAATGCGGCAATGAGTGGACCAAAAATGAACGAACCAAGTGCCACAAGCCCTACCTTAAAGAGGGTTATTTCACCAATCAGAGGTTCTAGCCATTGGAACCAGCCTTTAATCCTCTCTGTGAGATCACTGATGCCTTTTCTTAAATTAGAGGTAGGATTAAGCAAATCATTAAGGACTTTTTTTAAGGTTTTTGCCCAGCTCGCAACGGTTGTTTGGATGAGGTCACGGTTTTCATCAATCAATTTTGAAAAACCGTCAATCATATCATTAATCACGGGCATGAAACGGGCGCCAATAAAGCTCGCGATACCGCCTATTTTTTTCTTAAAAGCACCAAGCTTATCACTTAAATCTGCGGCATAGCGTGCAACATCGGCACCTATCAGCCATTTTCCTTTCCGCGCCTTTGCAAACAGTTCTTTAATGGGTGCCATGCCTTGTGCAAGCATGGTCGCCATTTCTTTCCCATCGCCCCCAAACAGCAGGGCAGCAATATGCTGTCTTTGTGCTTGGCTTTTCATCTTACTCATCTTGTCGGTAATTTCTTCTAACAAGACAGAAGTGGATTTGAGTTTTCCAGAAGTGTTTTTGACAGAAATGCCAAGCGCTTCAAAGCCCATCATGCCTCTTTTTTGTCCAGCATAGGCTTGTGCTGAACGCCTATTTAAAACCGCTAAGGATTGTTGAAAAAGTTCGGCAGAAGTGCCTGAATTATCGGCTGCATCACCCCATAATTGAAGTGATGCAACACTCATATTTAAATGGTGTGATGCGTGATAAAGACTATCTCCCAGATGCATGGTTTTCATGGTGAGGGCGGCTACACTTGCCACAAGACCACCACCAGCAAGCCCTAAGACACCGGTAAAGACTGAAGCACGACTTTGCCGCCACTCCAAGAGCACTTTGAACGCCATGAAGGCTTTTTGTCATGTTTTTGACAGCAGCAGAAAAGCGCGGAATACCCAAACTATGTGAGAGTGTTTTTGACAATGTATCGAATTTTTTTTGAAGATGTTTGAGAGGTGCGGTGAGTTTGTCTTCAAGAGACAATTTCACCTTTGCATCAGCAACTTTTTCACTCATTTTGTCTTATACCTTTCTGCTGCTTGTTTTCGCCAGAATATGAGTTCTTGCGGTTCCATTTCCATCATGTCTGAAAGGGACCAATGAAAAACAATGGCGATATCGGCTATGAGTTTAGCAGCGGTTTCCCAGTCGAGGTGTCCCGCCGCTTGATAAAAGACTCCAAAATCTCTCCAATGCTCGACAAATCATTGATGTCGAGTTCTCCAACCGCTTCATGTGCCCATCCAGAAAGGCGTGCAACCATAGCAATTGTTTGCTCTATGCCTTCTTTTTTGTCGATTGCTTGCAAATCTTTTGTTTTGGGGCGCTGTAAGGTAATTGTGGTATGCTCTTTTCCTTCAAAAGTAACAGGTATCAATAATTTATGTGTAATGCTTGTTTGGACGGTCATTTTTATAATCCTATATTTTCTCTATGGTCTGCGAGTTGATTGACGCCATTGAATTTTCTCACCAAATTGAGGACATCTATCTCAACGATTTCAACGTCCTTCTGGACATATTTGAAATATTGCAATGTGAATGTTGCTGTAGAAGTTGCTTTGCCTCCCGGTTGCCATTCTGCCATTTCAAAACCTTTGCAAAGTCCTCTCATGGTAATGACAACACCTTCTGCCGGTGTCCCTTGGGCTTGCATTGAACTGCGCAATGAAATGTTGACATCGGTGCACCCTAACAGTGCCATTAATTCTGGAGAGCAATCAGAAATGGTCATGCTAAGCGTGAGGGTTTCAAGACCAAGATCAACCTCAATGGAGCTATCCATGCCACCGCCGCGATAACTTTCAACGACCAAACTCAAATTCGGTAGGGTGACACTTTCACATTTTGCTTGATAGGGAATACCATCGACAAAAATGTTAAAATATTTCAAAACTCTTGGTAAAACAGGTACGGTCATTAAAAGATCTCCTCTAAGTAATCATTCACAATGCGTGAACGGAACGTGATATGTTCTGCGGGTGTTGTGGGGGTGAATTCGACATTGAAATAGACTCTACCGCTCTCAATGGCGC
>NZ_JBHIQH010000111.1:0-5116 GCF_042196485.1 Bartonella sp. AD24XZML
AGATGTTCCGGCTTTTTATAAAACACTTTGTGAAGCATCAACCATAACAAAACTGGCTTTGCGTCTGCTTATCCTTACAGGGGTTCGTACCAATTCCTTGCGTCATATTCGTGAAGATCAAGTTGAGGGGGATATATGGACTATCCCTGCTGAGAATATGAAAGGAAGGCGTGATGCTACAACAGAATTTCGCGTGCCTCTATCAACAGAAGCACTGAAAATTATTGAACAAGCGCGTCTGCTTTCTCGTAATGATTTCTTTTTTTCTGCAACTGGTCGAGGTCCTCTCGGTGAGAATAATATGTCACAATACATGCAACAAACTGGAGTAAAAGCATGTCCCCATGGATTTCGCTCTAGTTTACGCAATTGGCTTGCTGAAACAACCGATGCCCCCTATGAGGTCGCTGAAACCATTCTAGCGCATACGGTCGGCGGTAAAGTAGAGCGTGCCTATCGTCGTACTGACTATCTAGAACAGCGCCGCGTTTATATGGATAAATGGGCGGCTTATGTCACTGGTCAATCTTAAGATATGGGGTGAATAACCCCATGATCTGTGGATAACTTTCTCTCTCTTCTCTCTCATTCTTTTTCAATAAGACTCATAAATTATCACATTAGAATTTATATGATAAAATATTGTTTTCTATAAATAAAATACCTTCAAAAATAAACCAAAATGTGCTTAATAAATNACCTTGTCACGTAAGGACGGACAAGGCTTTCTCAAACTCATCAATCTAGAGATAGCATAATCCGTCCTATGACGCAACGTTATAGGATTAAAAATGATGTGTTCTTTTAAGTTAGAGAATAATACTCCTTTAACTGATAATGATAACGGCTCTTTAAATGATAAGACTTGTTTAGAAGCCATTCCTTATAAGCAAGCATTGCAACAAAACGGTTGGGGCGAAATAAAGCCTATCACGGCGGCTCTTTTACCCGTCGAGCCTTTTAGCTTATTACAGTTGCCAACACCATTAATGAACTATGTTTATGACGTTGCGGATAGCCAACAAGCCCCTATGGATTTTATTGCTATCTCTGCTCTCTGTGGTTTGGCTGCTGTTATTGGCAATGGCGTGCGGGTTGCCCCAAAACAACATGCCAATTGGAAAATTGTTCCTAATCTCTGGGGTGTCATTGTGGGGGAACCTTCGACCATGAAAACAGGTACCATGGACGCTGCTTTAGAACCTCTTTATGTCTTTCAAGAGGAATGGCATCAAGAGTGGGTAAAGAAGAAAAAACAGCAAGAAACAAAAGAGATTCTTAGTGAATTAGATAAACGAGAAAAGAAAAAACAAGCCTATAAAGCACTCAAAGATCAAGACGAAGAACAAGCCCTTGCTCTTCTTTCACAAACTCTTGAACACAAAGAAAGTGAGGAAGATGACAGTTCTATAAAACGCCGTCTTATCGTCAGTGATGTGACCGTTGAAAAGCTTGGGGAACTCTTAAAAGAAAACCCCCGTGGTCTCTTGTTGGTTCGTGATGAACTGGCTGGTTTTTTATCTAATCTGGAAAGAAAGGAATATCAATCAGACCGTTCTTTCTATCTAACAGCTTTTAATGGCAATAAGTCTTACACCTATGACCGTATAGGACGGGGAACCATTTTTATTCCCAATGCAACTGTCTCTATTATAGGGGGTATTCAACCTGCACGTATTATTCCCATTATTCAAGACATGCACCGTGGAATAAACGATGATGGTCTTATGCAACGGTTTCAAATGCTGATCTATCCCGATGACCGACAAGAGCAGTTATGGGTTGATAGACCTCCCAATCAAAAGGCATGGGAAAGTTATCAAGGGGTTTTTCGTTCTCTTTATGATAAACCGTTTGGATCACCAAAATATCCGATAACCATACGCTTTTCTGCCGAAGCCCAAGAAATGTTTCGTGAATGGTGGGAAGATTTTCAGAAAAGAATAAAGAATGGTCATTTCTCATCAAGTTTAAAAGCACATCTTTTGAAAATGAATCAAACCATACCAACCCTTGCGTTGATTTTTGAACTGGCTGATGGTGGTCGTTTTGAAATCAATAGAGATGCCCTTGAAAGAGCTTTGTATTGGGAAAAATATTTGTTAAGTCATGTCAAAAGGCTTTATGCGGCGGCGGATAGCTTAGCAACAGAGGGGGCAAAATTAATTGTCGAACGTTGTGATTGTTTACCCGATGTTTTTACAACAAGGGATATTTATAAACGTGATTGGAAATGTTTCAAAGATAATGGAGCCGTTAAGCAAGCTTTAGAGCTTTTATGCCGTTGTAACTATATTCGTGAAATCTCTGGAGACAAGAGCTCACAAGGCGGTCGCCCTACCATACGCTATGAATGGAATCCCTTAGTGACAAGCCATAAAACATCACACTGAGGCAATTTGGAAATCTTATAGAACATTAACAATATAACAGTGAACTCTTCAAAGCACTCCCCATTATGAGTTTTGGGGGTGTTTTTTATACGTATTATTTTATTTTTTTAAACAAAAATAAAAATCATTATATTTCAATATGTTAATGTTTTAAAGAAACAACCTATATTAAATACAATCCGTAAATACAATCTATAATATATATAAAAAGGGGTTTTGTAGGGGTTTTGGGGGTTTTAAGAACCTACAAAACCTATCAAAGTACTCATTCTGATATTTTAAAGCACGTAGTACATTTATCTTGATTAATCCGTGAAATGAATAGCAAATTTTACTACTTTGCTGATCTAACCATGCATCATAGGCTGTTGATAAGCAGCCTTTAAAACCCCTTTTTGAAAAAAATTCTGGTTTTGCAAGAATTTCACCTCATCTGACACTCGCTATTTATCCTAAATGGATTTAATTAGCTTCATTTCGAATCTTTTGAATAGAATTAATCAATAGAATATATTGCTATGGAGCTTATCCTTTATGTCTTGCTCTCTTTATTTTGATAATGAACACGTCACTTTACGCTCTCTGTTGGAATATTACCGTCAACAAGCTAAATCACTTCGTGAATTAGGAACATGGTTTGAAAACCTTGTCATAGCTTATTTGACAAAAGACCCTCTCCATTATGGGCGCTACGAAAAGGTAGAAACCTATTATGAATGGGCTAAAGAGCATGAAGGTTGGAATAAAAATGATATCGGCATTGATCTGGTGGCTAAGCTTCGTCATCAAGAGGGGTATGTCGCTATTCAGTGTAAGTGTTATAAAGCAGATCATCAGATCAGTAAAAAGGATATTGATAGCTTTATCGCGGCATCTGGAAAAGACATCTTTAAATATCGTCTTCTCGTTGATAGCACGGAAGTAGAATTAAGTGACAATGTGAATGCCATGATTAAAGGACAAGCGATACCCGTTTATCGCATTGATCTTCGTCATATGGAAAACAGTCGGATAGATTGGCAAATATTTGCAACAAAACAAGAAGTTTTTCTTAAATCAATCAAAGAGCCTCGTCCCCATCAAGAAGAAGCCATCAAGAAAGTCTGTGAAGGTTTAAAAGAAGCAGACCGTGGCAAGCTTATTATGGCATGTGGTACGGGCAAGACTTTCACCAGTTTGAAGATAGCAGAAACCCTTGCTGGAAAAGGCAAGCGTATTTTGTTTCTGGTGCCTTCTCTGGCTTTAGTCTCGCAAACGATCCGTGAATGGACAGCCGATGCACAAATCCCGTTGCGTTCCTTTGCGGTTTGTTCTGATACGAAAGTAGGCAAGCGTCGTAAAAACCAAGATGATATTGTTGGCATGGCAACATCAGATCTTGTTCTCCCTGCTACCACGGATGCACAAGCCCTTGCTAAAGAAGCGCGTGGAAACCTAGTAGACGCAATGACGGTAGTCTTTTCAACTTACCATTCTATCCAAGTGATTTCGGATGCACAAAAAGATCATGGATTACCCGAATTTGATTTGATCATCTGTGATGAAGCACACCGTACGACGGGGGCTTCATTGGGAAGTGAAGACAATGAATCTGAATTTATCAAGGTTCACGATAACAGCATCATTCGGGGAAAAAAACGTCTGTATATGACAGCAACGCCTAAAATCTTTAGTGACACTGCTAAAAGGCGCGCTGATGAGATTAATGCTGTTTTGGCATCTATGGATGATGAAACCCTTTTTGGTAAACAACTCCATCATTATACCTTCGCGGAAGCTGTCGATAATGAACTGTTAACCCCTTACAAGATTGTGGTCTTGGGAATTGATGAAACCTATATCACACCAGCCATACAGAGATTATTGCCAATGAAAACCGTGAAATTGATTTAGATGATGCGGCAAAAATTATTGGCTGTTATAGAGCACTGACTAAAATAGATAAGCAAGCCGCTGTTGATGATGATGATACAGAGCCCATGCATAGTGCTTTAGCTTTTTGCAAAGATATCAACACCTCTAAACAGATCCGTGATACCTTTCAAGGAAAAGGGGTTAAGCGGATTTTCAACAGACTTTATAAAAATTATCCTGATACGCCTCCTCTGATCTGTGAAGTTGATCATATTGATGGGAAGGATGGCGCCAAAGAACGGTCAAGAAAACTGGATTGGTTGGAAGAAAATGTGGGGGAAAATCACTGCCGTGTACTTACCAATGTAAGATGTTTGTCTGAGGGAGTGGATGTGCCTACCTTGGATGCGGTGATGTTTTTACACCCGCGTAAAAGCCAAGTCGATGTGATACAGGCGGTAGGACGTGTGATGCGGCGGGCTCCAGGCAAAAAAAGAGGTTATATCATTTTACCCGTTGGGGTCCCTGCTGGGATTGACCCCGAAAAAGCTTTAAAGAACAATCCAAAATACAGTGTTGTTTGGCAAGTTCTCAATGCCCTGCTTTCTCATGATGAGAATTTTAGTAAAACGCTCAATCAGATGAATTTAGGACAAGATGTAAGCTCTATTTTAGAAATTATAACGGTTTCTCAAAATATTGATATACAGAATGTCACCACGGTTGTTGACGATATCCCTATGCAAGCAAGACCAGAGCATGCAAGCGCAAGCAATGTCTCTCCAATTCGTAAATCGCTTTCCATGCATAATGGACAAACAAGCTTCAACTTTATAGCGGCATTCCCTCGCGCTCTTAAAACGGTTTTG
>NZ_JBHIQH010000112.1:0-25261 GCF_042196485.1 Bartonella sp. AD24XZML
TGCACGAGCTTTAAGAGAAGCAAAAAAGCAAAAATGCGAACTCATAGAAATCAAACCTACCGGTGAACTGCTTATCTATCTGAAAGCAGATATCCCATTACCAAACTCAACAGCACATCCAGACACACTTTTAGATTTGTCAAAGAATGAATATTACGAAATCGCACTCTCTAAGATGTAAAATTGCTTATGCCTAAACCACGCCCCCCCTATCTTCTAAAAGAAGTCACACGCCATAACAAAATCATATGGTATGTACGTATTGGTCATGGAAAACGTATTAGAATACGCGGAACCTATGGAACGCAAGAGTTTGTTGACAACTACAAAAGCGCACTTGCCGAATTACAAGGCATAATCCCTCCAAAACCTAAAACCGGAAAACTGATTGAAGGGTCATTTGCATGGCTGCTTAAACAATATTTTAATAGCGTCAATTGGCATAGCCTTGCTAAAGCTACTAAAAGACAAAGAGAACTCATCCTTATGAAGGTATGTGATAGCATAGGAAATATTCCATACAAAGCAATTGAAAAAAAACATATTATAGCCGGTGTTGAACGGCGTAAAGAAACACCATCAGCTGCTCAAAATTTTTTGAAAGCTCTTAATGGGCTTTTTAATTGGGCAATTGACCAAGGACTTTTGGAAAATAATCCAACAATAGGAGTAAAAAGACCAGCTCTTAGCAATAAAGACGGATTCGCTGTTTGGACAGAAGATGATGTTGAGAAATATTACCAACGCTGGTCACATGGTACCCATGAACGCGTATGGGTTGATGTGCTTCTTTATACGGGCTTACGCCGTGGTGATGCCGTTCGCATTGGTTGGAAAGATGTTAATGATAATATCATTCATCTGAAAACAGAAAAGAGCCAATTTAAAACAGATGTTTTTCTACCCATTTTGCCTGAATTAGCAGAAACCCTTAAAATTGGTCCTATTGGAAATGAAACATTCATTTGCGGGAAAAATGGAAATAAGCTCGTAAAAGAAAGTTTTGGCAACCTGTTTCGTGAAGCATGTAATACAGCAGGTATTAAAAAATCAGCCCATGGATTGAGAAAATTAGCAGCAACACGCGCAGCTAACTCTGGTGCAACAGTTTCACAATTGAAAGCAATTTTTGGCTGGACAGAAGATAAAATGGCATCTCTTTATACAAAGAGCGCAGATCGTAAAAGATTAGCTCTTGAAGCAATAAAAAAGCTCCAAAAAAGTTAGGGATAGAAGCAAAAAAAACTTAAAAAAAACAATACCTACAATATTCCCTTATATTTTATTAATATGTTGATTTTATTAAAATCAATTAGAACGGCCCGGGGAGCCACTTTTCTTTTATTCCACGTAGTTTATTGTTTTTTCTCAAGCTTTTAGACATGAGGGATTCGTTAATAAAAGTGAGGTAATAGAATTTTTGCAATAAAATAGAAACGCAATATCCTACGGGATGTGTTTTTTTGCAATGAACGCAAAAAACTATTGATTCATTTTAAAATAGCACAAATAAGATTACTTTTCTCAAACCACCGCACCTCTATAAGAGGGCACTGCAATTATTTGCACATTATAAATTATAAATTACGATTTCTTTCATCAAAGATGAATTATTAAGCTCCATCAGCAATGAAACTGTCTCATATTTTTTTCCAAAGAAAGAATGATTTATACTCAATAAAGAAATTAAACTTAAAAACCTGCTCATGAAGCAATCATTTTGAAAAATGGAAGAAACAATAATCAAGGTCATATATTATCTCCATACACCCCACATAACCTCTTCCCCATCCTAAAAGCAAAAAACATAAAACAAGTCTGTAAACACTCCAACGTCTTATCTAATAGGTTGCCTCCTGCTAGCCACTTCAACGCTTTACAAACAACCTTGCCTTGTTCACCACACTGTCATAAAACATTTAATACATAAAATCTTATAGGCTTTATGGCCCCCCAAATAATAGTTTTACAGTAAAAACCAAGATAACGAGCTAAATTGTTAAGAATCTTGAGAAAGCCTTCAGAAATCATGACATTCTCGCTATTGTATTATGCAGTCACATGCTTTTTTAAAGAGATATCTCTTAAATCCCCCAAGACTCTTTCACAATGACACCCCCGTAAATGGTATAAAATGAAATCGATTGATCAGCCCCATCTTTATTTATAATAAAAGCCATACCATCGTACTATTTTCCAACTCTCAATCTCAGAAATCCCCCATTGCCTTGGAAAGAGTTTATAAAAATTATTTTATTTATTTTTCAAATGATTATCTATATGACAACTTCACACATAACGTGCAAGCGAATACTTTTGATTGATCCGCATAAATAACTTAAAAATGAAAAAAATACGATATAGTGAATTATTAAATATATAAAACAATGAGTTATTATTAGACATCAATTTTTAAAATTAAAAGTTATCATTAAAGATAAAACACATCCTTTATAAAAATAATTTTATATAAATAAAATCTACTTTATTCCCATTTAAAAAAATGGGAATAAAGCAAATAAATAATTGCCTCTACAATAAAGATTTTTAATAAATCCAAAAAGTTAGAAGTTTTCATTTCTAAAAAATGAAAACCTCTGAAGGATCTTCTTACTTTTAACTCTTTTCAATTGAGAATAAATCAACAAAAGTAAAAGATCTCCTGTACATGATCTTTTTTCAAGACTTTATCTAAGCAGCCTTCTTAACTGATTTCCGAAAACGAAAAGTCTTTGCACGCTTTACTACCGCTTTTGCTTTTTGATGCCTCTCATTTTGAGGTGAAGAATTCTTTCGTTGCAACTGTGCAGCATCATCTTTTCGACCTAAAAACTGTTTTTGACGTTTAGATTTTTTAAAACGGCGTTCCTTATCGTTTTCTTTTTCTTTACTTTCTCGTACAATTGGCTTTTCTGGAAACGCTGCAAATTGTTCTGGAACAGCCTCAGCCACCAATTTCATATGAATCAAGCGCTCTATAGCACGCAAGCGGGACCTTTCTACCTTCTCATCAAAAAGCGTAAGTGCTACACCAGATGCGCCATTACGTCCTGTACGACCAATACGATGTACATAACTTTCAGCTTCATCTGGTAAGTCGTAATTAATAACGTGACTTATCCCTGGTATATCAATACCGCGTGCAGCAATATCTGTTGCCACTAGGATCTGCACAGATCTTTCACGAAAAGCTTTTAAAGCAGACTGGCGAGCACCTTGTGATTTATTTCCATGAATTGTTGCGACTAAATATCCTATCTTTTCTAAACTACGTGTGACAGCATCTGCCCCATGTTTAGTTCGAGTAAAAACAATAACCGAATCAAAAGCTGGATTTGTCAAAAGTTTACTTAAAACATTCTTTTTTTCATTCGTAGGAACACAATATAATTTTTGGCAAATCTCTACAGCCGTAGTACCTTGAGGAACAACTTCAATTTTAACCGGATCATTGAGTAAACATTTTGCAAGCACAGCAATTTCCCTCGGCATTGTTGCAGAAAAGAGTGCTGTCTGACGCTCTTGATGCAAAAGCTTTGCAATTTGCTTAACATCATGAATAAACCCCATATCCAACATACGATCTGCTTCATCCAAAATCAAAAAACGAGATTGGGAAAGATCAACACACTTTTCACGAACAAGATCTCTCAAACGCCCTGGAGTCGCTATCAAAACATCCACACCTGCTTCCATACGTTTAATTTGTTTTAAACGTGATACGCCCCCAAAAATAAGACATGTTGAAAGATGTGCTCCTTTCGCCGCAGTGCGAATCGCTTCATCAATCTGAACAGCAAGTTCGCGCGTTGGAGCTAAAATCAAAGCGCGTGCAGTTTTAGGGCAGCGTTTATCACCTAAAGCCAAAATCTGACTTAAAATAGGCAAACTAAATGCCAAGGTTTTTCCAGAGCCTGTCTGAGCAACACCTAAAATATCGTGTCCTTTCAACATCACTGGAATAGCTTGTTCTTGTATAGGTTTAGGTTTACTCATCCCAGCAATGAGTAAATTTTTAATCAAAAGAGTAGGCAAACCTAACTTTGTAAAAACATTTTCTTCTTTTATAGGCAAAATAAAATCTTTCCTTAGCTGAAGAACTCAAAAGAAGTAACCATCTGAACTCTCCACTCAAGAATCCGCGCAAGAGAAATCCCTGACATTTTAAATGAAGCAACGCCTAAAAAGCGGCTTGCGCAACTCATGAACACCTTGAAATCAAGATAAAGGCGTATAAACTTCACTTTACAAAAAGCCAACAAACCAGCCTAAATGCCTTCATCTCTATTATCTTTGGATTATGATAAAAAAGCAAGAACTTTACGAAATACATTTATCATGAATAAAAACAATATTTAGATCGTTTACTTTTTGATGATTGTATCCATCGGTAAATGTACCTTGATAAAATCAGGATAAATCTCGAGAAAAACTGGATTTTGTAAAGTTTTTTGACCGCCATAAATTAAATACCATTGTTTTTTATCAAAAATCGCCAAAGTTTTATATTGAATGATGCGATCTTTCATCTCAAGAACTGTTGGAATTAAAGCATACAAAGTACCGTTATCAGTTTGTAAATACTCTATATTTTCTTTATCTAAATAATAAGCACCAGAAGGCAACCCCTCAAATTTCTTATGCAACTGTTGAAGAAAATCACTACGTAAAGCACTCTCTGTTGTATTCAATCGATGTGCCATCTCTTTATAAAGCCGCTCAGGCATATAACGAGAAATAGGTATAAAATCCCCATTTTTTATAGCATTATTGACATCAACAACGACTCTTAAAAGTTCATCTTTTTGTACTATTGTTGGCTGAGATGCTAAACTCTGTTGATTAACAATCAAAAAGAAAAATAGACTCAGCACCGAATAAAAAATAGGTTTCATCATTATACTTCTTGTTTTAGTAAAATTTCAGTTTCTCAAATAACAAAATCAAATAACGTTTGATCATCAGTAATATCACGATAACGCCAACCTAACGCTTGAAATTTTTCCTCTAAAAGACAAAAATTACCGTATTTTTTTGTTTCAATCGCAACCAATACAGAACCAAAGTTTCTCGCTGACTTTTTAAGATATTCAAAACGTACGATATCATCATCTGGTGATAATGTGGAAAGAAAATGACGCAATGCACCAGGATGTTGCGGAAAACTAAAAATAAAATATTTTCTCAACCCTTGGAAACGTAAAGAACGCTCTTTAATTTCTGGCAAACGCTCAAAATCAAAATTACCTCCTGAAATAACGAGAAGAATTTTTTTCCCCTTTAACTCTTGAGGAGGAATACTGTTAAGCGCATCAATCGATAAAGCACCAGCCGGTTCAAGAACCACACCTTCAACATTAAGCATTTCAACCATCGTAGAACAAACGCGATTTTCAGGAACCGTAATGACAGAATCAGGGGGAAATTGCTTTAGAATTGTATAGTTTAGTGCACCAATTTCAGCCACAGCAGCACCATCTACAAAAGTGTCAATGCTTTCAAGCTTGACGCGTTTTCCACTCTCCAAACAAGCAAGCAAACTTGCAGCTCTTTGCGGCTCAACAAAACGAAGCTTTGTTTTCCAACCATATTCATGTAAAAACTTGCTCACTCCACTTGCCAAACCACCACCCCCTACTGGCACAATCATCAAATCTGGCTCACTTTCTCCATTGAGTTTTTTCCATTGTAAAGCAGCTTCACAAAGCACTGTTGCCTGCCCTGTAATAATGCGAATATCATCGAAAGGTGGAGCCATTACACCACCGCTCTCTACGACAAAGGATTGCGCAGCTTCATAACATTGATCAAATGTTTCACCAACCAAACGAATATCAATGAATTCTTTACCAAAAATACGTGTTTTTTCAATTTTTTGTTGTGGCGTTGTCATAGGCATGAAAATCACGCCTTTACGTTTAAAATAACGACAAACAAAAGAAACCCCTTGCGCGTGATTCCCCGCTGAAGCACAAACAAATGCAGAATCTGGTGATATACAGCTAAGCATTTCTGAAACAAAATTGAAAGCACCACGAATCTTATAAGACCGCACCGGTGTTAAATCTTCACGCTTTAAATAAATTTCTGCATCATACTTTTGACTAAGAAAATCATTTCTTTGAAGTGGTGTTTCAGCAAACACGTGATGCAATCCCACCATAGCTTTTGTGACGTCTTGAATAAATTGACTCATAACACTAATCATTTCATACTTTATTTACATTATAAAAGCTTTTTCTATCGATAAAGGAAACTATTGTCAGCCAAAATTTCACTAAAAAATGAAAAATGTTTCTTTTGTCATTAATTCTTGATTCAATAAAAGATATAGCTTATGAGAGAACTCACATCGCGGACGTGATGAAAACGGTAAACATAGCAGACTTAAAATCTGCCGGTCGAAGACCTTGCGGGTTCAAGTCCCGCCGTCCGCACCAGATTATCTTAATCTCTCTTATTTTCCAATGATTTATTAAAAATCAAAAAAATTAAAGCACCTTCTAAACCACCTTTCGTAACTTTATTATAACGCTATAAGACGGCACCGCGGTGGTGCTAAAATACGAATCATTGCTGCTTTTTGAGGTACCTTTTTAGCACTTTGACCTCCTCCTCGTCTTTATAGGATGGAGAGGCAATCAATATTGCTAATTTGGGATTGGCTTATACTCTTCATGACTCTTGTAAAACGACGCAAAAGCTCAGAAAAGAGATAGATGCAAAAGACAAAATAGTAGATAAAGAAGCTGAAATAATACGTGCACAAAAAGATGTGATTCAAAAACAAGAAGAGTTAATTCGAAAATCAACTGCTTCTAAGATTATTTTTCCTCGAATGGCAGTAAAAAATTGGCCCAAAAGTAGTTTCAAGTACTTTCTCACGACCATTTTTTCAAGACAGGCAATCACAACACGCTCTGTCATAGCGCACATATAAATACGCAACAGCCTTCACGGGGGAAGATGATCATCAATACACAAACCGTTCTCTGCCTTGATCTAGATCTAAGACAGGCTGGGCGATTTCTCGTGTAGACAGCAGTATAACAAGTGCCACTTGTCAATTTTGAATTTTGTCGTTTTAAAGGCGATAGTATGCGCTATTTGCGTTTTCAGCAATGGCTTACAAAATGAAGATCACAACAGATAAAGTCAATGCCTCACAAGAAGAGATGATTAAGACGGTGTGTGCAAAAGAATACAATCCAAAAGATGACAACGAAGCAAATGCTTTAGCAATTTTATATTTAGTTAAAGAAGGGAATGCGCATGTCTAATGCAATGCCATGGATAAGATTCCTTTTGAATGACTGGAACAGTGAGATAGATGGAATGACATGAGAACAAAGGGGCATTTATATAACGCTTTTCATTCGCATGTATGACAAAAAAGCACCAATTAAACAGATTTTGAAATGCTTGCCCGCGCTTGCAATTGCTCGCAAAAAAGTTTGCAACTATTGTCGAATATCTCATGAAGAATGATAAACTTCTTGAGAAAGATAATGGTTTGTCGAATACGCGCATTGAAGAAGAGTTAAAAGATTTTACTGATAAAAAAGTGCACATATCGCAAATTCATAGTGAGGCTGGAAAAAAGTGTACAATAAAAACGCTATAAAAAACATTTTAATGATTTTGCTGAAGCAAACGCTAAGCAAAATCAAGCTATAAAGAACCAGAATAAGAATATATATAAACTAAAACTATCATTTTAGCAAAAAAAACTGCTTCTGAAAATTTAGAAACAAACGAACAGGTTGACGAACCAACATAGGTTGCTGCTGTTGAGACTACATCAGAGCAAATCGAAACGGGTGTAGAAAACCAACCTTCCATCCACGTGCAAGAGAACATTACGAAAAAAGCTAAACGGGTTAGAGAGGACATAGCCAAGGCAATTCGGATGCTTTCGTGTGGTTCAAAAAATTTCGCAACAGGCAGATCATGAAGGTATGGCGCTTACCTATGGAATGGTTTTGGAAAGTGTTTCTGCGTGGTCACTCATAAAAACGGTTAAACGGATTTTATGCGATGAGGTAGAAGGTTTATCGGATACGTTTTTTCCAAACACTCGTGAGTTAGTAAAATTATGTCGTGATTTGGAAAATAGTCTTTTGACAAAAACCAATCTTGTACACCAGGCTGTTTTGAATACCCGTGAAAAAAGGCTGAAAGAAAAGGCAATGAGAGAGAATTCAAGACCACTCACGTTGGTTGAAAGCAAGTGAAAAACATTGCAGGTTAGCAAACTAGTGAAAATTTCTGATCGTTTTTTGATTGGATGTGCATTTAAATCGACAAAATGGCACCGTACAGAGTGATTTAAAGATTTTATGATAAAAAACCTATCATATAAAACGCTCTGTACGGTCAAATTTGAGGCAAATAGACAAATTTGTAAAATTAGGATTAAAGCATGTTCATTTTAAAACATCTATTCTTAAAAAACCGTAAACAACCCATGCGAAAGAGGTTTGTTGCAACGGCAGTGGGTATGCCCCATGGGGGATGGGACAGAGGAGTATTTTTACAACCTCTACGAATACGAAGACGGCACAAGAGAGTGTGAAAAGTTTGATGGTGGTCAGTATTACAAAACACCTAAGAATGCGGATTTTAGTACCAAAGCGCAAGTAAAAGCATGGGTTTACGGTGGTGATATTCCGAAAGGCATTCTCAATTACGAACCTCTTATAGACGAGATCAACAGAGAGATAAAAAATATTGACTTTATTCAGAGTATATTGCGTATTGCTCTAAATGCGCGTCTTAAACATTTACACAAAAGCATAAAAAGCTATTGAATCATGGGCTTTATGTTATATTTTTTATAATATTAGAGAGGGCATTTTATGCATACAACAAAATTACGTAAAGTTGGAGGATCAGTTATGCTCTCTACACCACCTGCATTGCTTGATGTTCTTCATCTTATTGAAATATGCAAGTGGGTTTGGCTATAGATATCGCAAAATTACACTCTTGAAGAATTGTTAGTCCAATGTAATACTTCGGACGATTTTGCGGATAAAGATGTAGAGTGGTTTGATGCTAAGCTTGTTGGCAGAGAGCTCTTGTAATGAAGCGGGGTAAAATTTGGTTTGTATCGCTTGACCCAACCTCTATCTATGAGAAAAAGGAACGCATCCTGTACTGATTGTGTCACCGGAGGCGTTTAATCGTTTAACAAAAACACCCATTGTTTTGCCCATTACGAGTGGAGGAAATTTTGCTAGAATAGCAGGCTTTGCTGTTTCATTGGTGGGAACAGGGCTGCATACAACAGGTGTGATACGCTGCAACCAACCGCGTTCTTTAGATATAGTAGCGCGTAATGGGCGAAGTCTTAGCAAAGTTATCAACATTTCTTACTTGAATTTTTTCTACAATTTTTAATGTTTAAAAACACCAACTTTAGGTAAAAAATAAAAAAGCATAAGATCATGATTTTTTCTGTTGACAATCGGCTAAACAATTTTTCACAGAATAAAAATCAATATTTGACTAATGATGTCATTAATTATGACTCAAAAGGAGCCATAATGAAAGCTGTCATCACTAAGCCAATGTGTGTTGTTGGCGACAATAAAAGCACTGTTCGCTTTGAACCATCAACACCCAATAATCCATTTGTTGAAGTTTCCAATCAAGTCTACGCACGTCTCAAGCGCGCTAATGCTGTAAAACCTTTTGTTGATGTTCAAACAAAAATAAAACCCGACAAGACAATTGAACACATTAAGCAAGTAGAAAAAGAACCCAACCAAATATTATCTGAAACAGTAACAGAGGAAACCTCTCTCGAAAAACCAAAAGAATCTAAAGCTTCCAAGCCATTAACCCCTACCCCAAAAAAGGCTTAGAAGTTGAAGTTAATCATCCACCAAAAATGGTATCTTCAACAGGTAAAGGATACCTTCACCAGTCTTCAAGCACCACGCCTTAATTGGGCTCTGCGTAATGCTCTAAACACCGCAGTAAAATAGTCGAACGCTTTACTGAAAAGCAAGTTGCCGACATCTCATCAACCCAAACAAAGCGTATAAGAAAAGGTGTTTATATTAAAGGAAAGGCAACAGCAAGGTTTCTTGAGACAGATATCATTGGTTCTGGAACACCAATACCTCTTAAATTTTTTAAAGTAAACGAAACAAAACGCGGCGTAACTTACACACTGTTTGGAAAAAAAGAANGCGGCGTAACTTACACACTGTTTGGAAAAAAAGAAAGCTTACCCCATGGTTTTATAAGGGGGGCAGTTTTCCAAAGCGTGTTGAATTAAAAAAGCTGAATGGTAATGTATTTCAAAGAGCGGATGGAGATCAATTCCCTATTGCAAAACAAGAAGGACCTTCAATTGCTAAAGTGATGTCTAAGCCAGAAATTGCAAGTGCTATTGCACAACATGCCAATGAAAGATTAACCAAAAACATACAGAGACAACTTTCTCGTCAAGAATACGCTGCTAATAAAAAAAGGCTAGATCATGTTCTCACGCTTTATCTATGTCTTACATATCCTTATGAGTTTAGGCATTACATATTCTTATTGCAATTTTAAAAAAGATCATCATTTATGCTTTGTTTTTTTCATAAAAAAGTCAATAAAATCAATTCAAAAGGTACTTCCCAGCGGGTTGGCTTCGTTGCGGGGCAGACTAGTGCGAACTATCGCTAACGACAGAATTTTCAATTTGACTGTACATTGTACACTTGACTCATTGATAAATAATAATTTCAATATGTACACTGTACAATATGTGAAACGTTTTCTTAGCAAAAAGTAATTCTTGTTGCTGGAAAATTCTATAGTAATAGGTATTTTCGAATCAGGTGCCTCAAAAACACCTTAAAACAACTAGCGGATTAGTTGCCGAAATAACTAATCTTCCGCAATTTAAAAGCTTTAACTCATTGTGTGCTACATGCATATAATAGCTTTGTCAGGTGTGGCTATGCCATATACCCCCTTCGGGGAAAGGCGTAACGACGGACTAGATGCCGTGTTTCTTAGTGCCCAGCACTCTTTTAGAATGTCATTAAGGAACGTCTAACATCTAAGAATTCTTTATGAATACCATTATTAAAATTACTGAATTATGTGGCAAAAGGCATGACAATATTATGCGTGACATTAAGAAAACGCTTGAAGAACTTAACGCCCTCAAATTTAAGGAGGTTGATTTTGGTGGGCACTACCTTGATAACAAAGGTGAAAGCCGCCCTTGTTATAACCTGCCAAAGCGTGAATGCTTAATTCTTGTTTCTAGTTACAGCACTGCCTTACGAGCAAAGATAATTGACCGTTGGAAAGAGTTGGAAAGACAAGTAGCTATTCCACAAATTGATTACTCCAAACCCGAAGTATTACTTGGCGCCTTAAATCATCTACAAAATCAAATTAAGCAGAAAAACTATGTTATTTCAGAATTAGCACCAAAAGCAAAAGCTTTAGAAGGCTTAAAACGCTCTGATGGTTTGTTTGGTTTGATTGAAGCCGCGAAGATGTTGGAGATAAGACCAAAGGATTTAACAGATTACTTGCATAAAAATGATTGGGTGTATCGACGTGCTCCAAGTGGTCCATTGTTACCTTTAATCAGGATAAAATCAAAAAAGGATTCATGGACTGTTCTGCCATCACCATTCAAAAACCGAATGGAACAGAAAAGGTGCTGCCTTCAACAAAAATCACACCTAAAGGATTGGCGGCATGTTTGAGAGAAAAATCCATGGAGGTGTGCAATGAAGGTAAATACTAACTTCTTATGCGATTTATGGATGGCATTATCTCAATTTTCTAGGCATGAAAATATGAGTGATAAGATTGTGCTGCTCTGGTTGAGATCATGAGTTTAGTAGAAAAAGCTTTGATTTTAAAACTTCACGATGAAGTGCCTATCCTTCTTTCGATATCTTTCTCATCTGACGCTCCATAAAAAAAGCCCCACAAAAGTGGAGCCGGATAAAATGATGTTCTAATCAATCTCGCGCTAATTATAATAAAGTGGCTCGCTACATCCACGGGCGCCTATTTTTTCATCTTCTACATAACGAGAATGCGCAAAATTCCGTACAAGATGATCATTGTTAGAGCCACCAGTCCAATCGCCTCCTCCCAACATAACATTTATGTCTACACGTAAACTGCTTCCTTGCTCCCCTGTATGCCATTTAGTCACGGGATAACAACCAGACAAAATATTGCCAAACATAACCGCAACCATCCTCACAACCGATATGCGAAATCATCCGTCTATTGTTTGTATCAACGTGTCCTCCAGACGTCTTAGGAGAAGGCGCTTGATTGCCGACAATACTGGTTGCTTGATTACTTCCATACATGCATGGCGAAAACTCATCACTCGTCAAAAATCTCTTATTAACAGACCAAAAATCAAAGGCATGATTCGCATAGCTACGATTGCTCGTTATCGGAACACCATATGCCGACTTTGCATTTACACCTGTCCCTGATTGAAGATAAATATCAACCCAAATATTATGCCACGGATTGTAAACCATCCCTTCTGGACTACTACGTGGGCGGTGATTTAAACACCAAACAGAATTGGGCAAAACATCCCCCGCTTGATAACCCGATAAGAGATGACCTTCAATCTCACCAACATCCGCACATAGCGTATGAAATCCACCGATCTTTTCAGAATTATCCTCTGTATAGCCATCAGGAGCCGTTGGATTTTGCGAAATCTCAAAGGATAGCTCATTCGTCTGATCTTTTAAGATGAGATATATATAATAATCCTTTCCTGCTTCAAGATCTTCGTCAAAAGTCATCCTTCCACGCCCTGGAACGCGGTAAAAGAGGTACCTACCCCCATTCTCTCCACCATGATAAAAGCGAAAACATGCCCCGTCATTGATCACAAGACCTTTTCTATTTTTCGGATCGGCTTCCAGAATTCTGCTAGGTTGATGAAAACGCACATTCTCTAAAAAATTAGTGGAAAGAGAACCTACCTTACCTTGAAGTTCAGAAAGACTGTCACTGTTCCTCTGTGCCTTCTCTTGAACTTCTGTCAATGCACTCTTCGCTTCTTCCGCTAACACTTTTGCCTCAGAGGCGGCTGTATTCGCAGAATTTGTCGTTGCTGTCACCGTGTCTAATGAACTCTTGACCTCTCCAAGCCCTTGCTTCGTCGTATCAGCTTCTTCTTTTGCTTGCTCCGCAACACTCTTCGCTTCTTCTGCTGTCGACTTCGCAGTCTCGGCTACTTCCTTCGCTTCTACAACCAAAGGTTCTACCTTATCTGCCTTAACCTGCGCTGCTTCATAAATGATCAGATCAAATTCTGATAAACCGTATTTCTCTTGCGCATCCGCAATCACTTGGATTAATTGGTAAGTAGCAAACACCACAGTCATTGCATTTACTAATACTTTATTTGCTTTTTTTCAAAGCTTTTGAGCATCAGTTGATAGCTGATAGAGCGAGATCTGAGACATCGAGTTCGGCAGCAGCTTCTTTGTTTTTACGACGCTTGCCAACTTATGTATCAGAATACACCACAAAGGAATGAAACGGTACTTCTGTATAGCGTGTCCATTCTCTTATCGTGTGTGACATCAAAGCCAGAAAAGGCACGAGAAACAAAACACGCTCTCCAGTTCCGGCTATTTGTTGTGCTATCTTAAAGCTGGTAAAAATCTTCTCCGTTCCATATACCATAAGTTTGCCACGGTCTGCTTCTTTTAAACCCTCACAGACTTTCTCATACTTTTGGATTTGTTGAAAAGTTATTCCTAATTGGTGCCCTAATTGCTTTTACGACATTCCCTGCATTTTTCTTTGAAAGCGAATTTTTTGCCTATAGAAATGCCGTTAAAATGTAGCTTTTTGCTTTTCACTCTTAAGCTCCCCCCGCTGGGCGCGAGCACCCTCGCATTAGTATTCCGAGAGCCTGAAAGTATTGAATACGAAACAGATTTTTGCTTTTAGTGCTCATAGCACCTAGACATAGAAAAATATCCCATAATTCCGAGACACCCACAGAGTGGGCTCATTTATGATCAAACTTTAGGACTTTCAGACCCTACTAATCGCTGCGTAGACGAGCAAAATCACTCTTTAAGTAATAAAGTAATTTCAGAAAATTGGCAATCAAAATTAAAATAATCTCAAAGACTATAAGATTGGGCACTCTTCAAAAGAGGATAATGCGAAGAGCTGTCATCGTGGTTAGTCATCAACCCACACAATGCTTCTTTTCCAGAAAACGCAAAACGCGATATAAGAAAAAATGTTGTTTGCAAAGTTTTCTCTTGCCTATACAAAGAGAAAATAAAAAATTTGGAGGGCTCCCATGATAAATGACATCTACTGTGTTGGATACAATTATGTTGAACATGTTCATGAACTAGGCAATGTTGTTGAAGATGAACCCGTTATCTTTAGCAAACCAAAAAGTTCACTCGTTTTAGGTAATGAAATTTATCTCCCTGATTTTTCCAAAGAAATACATTTTGAAACTGAAATTGTGCTCAAAATCTCAAAGGACGCTTTCATGATCATGGAGGCAGAAGCAAAAGAATGCTATGATGCCGTAGCAATAGGTCTTGATCTCACCGCGCGGGATTTGCAAACAAAACTGAAAGGAAAAAGGCTTCCTTGGCTTTTATCGAAAGGATTTAAAGGCGCTGCATACGTCTCTGACTTCATAAACAAGGAAAAAATAAACAACCCAATAACCTTTGCAATGAAGTTGAATAGCGAAACAAGACAAGTTGGCAATACGAAAAATATGATCTTTAGCTTTGAGAAGATAATCTCATTTTTAAGTCACTACATTCAGCTAAGACGTGGTGATCTCATATACACAGGCACTCCACAGGGTGTCGGAAAACTTTCTCAGTTTGACAGAATAGAATTGTATCTCGAAAATCAATTAATTTCAGAGCTAAAAGTAAAATGAATCATCAAATACTGACCTTTTTCATTGTTTCATTTTTTTAGTCATCTCACCGGGGCCGAATATGGCCCTTATCATCGATAATGCAACGAGATTGGGAAGAAAGAACGCATTTGTAAACGTTTTAGGATTGTGTACAGCAACATATGTGCATGGGGCATTTTCCACACCTAGGTGTATCAGCGCTCATTCTCAACAACAAAACGCTGTTTTTTTTAGTAAAACTCATGGGTGGCAGCTATTTATTATACATGGGCTTTAAATCAATTAAATCTGGAATACACAGCTTAAATTCAAAAGAAAGAAGTTCAACGAATGAAAAGCATGCTACGAGTGAAACAAAGCTTTTAACCAGCTATATGGACGGTTTTTTGACACAAATACTAAACCCCAAAGTATCTATATTTTACATAGCAGCTTTTCCAAAATTCTTAGCTTCTGGTGGTAGCATTAAAAAAGGTTTTGAACTTGTAATCATACATTCTTTCAACATCTTTGCATGGTTTACTTTAATGACCATTTTTATATCATTTACCAGTACCGCCTTAAAAAAGCAGCGGGTAAAAGGCTCGATTAACAGTGCGACAGGAACAGTTTTATCTCTGTTTTCTTTTTTCATTTTCTTTGGATAGTTTTATCTTTTTGATAACAAATTGTAAAGTTAATAGAGCAATCTTTTCCTGATTCTGTCTCTCACTATGAATAGCTCAATCTCTAACAGAGCTTATACAATCCCCAGTTCTTTTTTTCTTTGTATAACTGAATTACGTTGCATTTCTTTATCATACTCTCAAGGACGTTTGTGTAAACAATGTGAGTTTCTCGCAATATTTTATAAATGTTACCAATATCTAAACAAAATCCTTATTCATCACTTAAAAAAATAAGCTATGATATTCCTCTTTTCGTTTATGAAACAAAAGTAACTTTTTGATTTATGATAGCACCATACAAACAAAAAAATGATTTTAAAAATCATTTTAATTTTCCATTACAAATTGTTCTTAAACTAAGATGAGAACTCTCGAGTGCTATTTGAGCAAAAATTAAAACTCTCACCATTATGAATAATAATAAATAATGCACTGATTACAAATAATAAGTTTCAAAAAATTATAAAAACTCCTGACAGTTTTCTGAAATAATTTTAAAAGCCCCACCTCTTTTAATGAACAATTAATTTGTTATTAATAACAATAAAAAGCTCCCTATTCAAATATCTGTTACGTTATTTAAGAGAAAAACATTCTCTTTTTTCAAAACCATATTCCTAAAACATATTCTTTTCTTTATCCACACAAAATCATAAAAAACGTTTTTTTCCTTTACACCTCATTTATATCATGCTTCGATACAGAATAATGCATTTTTAGTGTAATTTAATCTCAAAATAATTAAAGGGAACCCCCAAAAAATGAGCTATAAACAAAATTTAAAAGATGGTCCTCAGATGAAACTACAACGTGGACTAGATAACCGTCACGTACAACTTATAGCCCTCGGTGGAGCTATTGGAACAGGACTCTTCATGGGATCAGGAAAAACAATTAGTGTAGCAGGCCCTTCCATCGTACTCGTTTATGCTATTATTGGATGTGCCCTATACTTTGTAATGCGTGCTATGGGAGAATTATTGCTTTCTAATTCACAGTACCGGTCCCTTATTGACTTTTCAACCGATATGCTAGGACCGGGAATCGCTTTCTTTGTAGGCTGGAGCTATTGGTTGAGCTGGGTTGTAACTGGAGCTGCAGATATTATTGCCATCATCACTTATATGCACTTTTGGTGGCCAACGCTTAATCCATGGATTGCCGTTTTTTCTTGTATTGGTTTCTTTTTAATTTTTAATCTCTTTGCCGTAAAACTATTTGGTGAACTTGAATTTTGGTTTGGTCTTATCAAAGTCGTAGCAATTTTAGCATTAATTGTTGTTGGTTTTTATATGATCGCTTCGGGTTTTACTTCTCCCAATGGTACTGTTGCTTCTCTTAATCACGTATGGAACGATGGAAATATCTTTCCGCGAGGAATGACAGGTTTTTTTGCTGGATTTCAAATTGCCATTTTTTCTTTTGTTGGTATAGAAATTGCAGGAACAACTGCAGCTGAAGTCAAAAATCCTAAAAAAGTTCTACCAAAAGCAATTAATGCAATACCAGTACGTATTGTACTCTTTTACATCTTCTCTCTCATCGTGATTATGTCAGTCACACCTTGGGATCAAATTGTTCCAGATAAAAGCCCCTTTGTTTCGATGTTTTGGCTTGCTGGTATTCCGATAGCTGCTGGTTTGGTAAACTTTGTCGTTCTCACCTCAGCTGCTTCTTCGGCAAATAGTGGTATTTTTTCTACTAGCCGCATGATATATGGACTTGCAACACAAAAAGGTGCTCCTCCAATTTTAGGTAAGCTTTCCAAATATCATGTTCCAGCCAATGCTCTATTCTTTTCCTGCTTATGTATTTTAATAGGGTATACAATTGCCTCACTCTCTCCAAGCCTCATAAGTGCTTTCACAATTGTGACGAGCATCTCAGCTATTGCATTTTTATTCGTATGGTCTGTAATTTTGGTTAGCTATATTGTATATCGTCGCAATCACCCTCATTTGCATGCTGAATCCATCTACAAAATGCCAGGAGGAGTTATCGTGTGCGGGATAATTTTAGTTTTCTTTGCTTTCATGCTCTATTTGTTAACGTTAGAAGAAGACACCCTAACAGCTTTAAAATACGGTATATTCTGGTTTATTTGCTTAGGCATAACCTATTTTACATTTGTAAAGAAAAAAATCACTCAAGGTAACAAATAAAGTCTATACATAAAACATCTCAAAAAAGGGTAATTTTAGTTACCCTTTTTCTACTTAACCTCCTCCCCAAACATCAAAAAACGACGATTCCTACCAGCGCCGGTTTGTGAACAATCCAGCTTATTAAGAGGGAATGCTGCTGATCATTTATATGGTTCACCTACATAAGGCTCTATGGGCTAGCCCTGCCCTGAACACTCACCACACATTCTAAAAATACTTAATGTGTAAAATGTTATATGCTTTATATCACTACTCTACACAACAGTATTTTACTGTATAATAGGATAAGAACGAGCTATTTTGTAAAGAATTCTCTATAAACTTCACTGACATTGTTTACTAATAAAACATGAGATTTTATCTAAAACTCCCCTCCCAAAAAAATTATATTCAATTTTTTACCAAAATTAAAAATGTAGCTCTAAACAGAATATATCTTAATAGCTATCTGCAATAAAAAAAGATTCTATGAAAATATTTTTCTATTTGTAATAAATTTTAAATATTAATACTTAAATGTAAATTTTAAATATATTTTTTAATTTTTTAAATAATATATTAACAATTTAAACTTATTTTATTTATAAATAAAGTTTTATATTTAATAAATTTACAATTTTATTTATATTTTTATATATAAAAATATAAATAAGTAAATAATTTTAAGTATAAATATATTTATATAAAAATTTACTATAAATAAATATAATTATTTTTTATATACAAATAATAATTATATATAAAATATAAAAATCAAAAAAATATAATACAATTTATCTTTTGTTTCTTATATATAAAATAATTATTCCATTAATGAATAATGTTCTTGCTTTATTCACATATAGTCATAGAAAAAAATTCCTTTACTCCTTAACCATAGCGTGTTCCGATAGAAGGAATTACCTTTTTTAGGGTAATTTTATTTAAAAATAACTAAGGAGAACTCCCCAAAAATGAACAAACAAAATTTAGAAAAAAAAACTAAGAAGAAATTACAACGTGGACTACATAACCGACACATACAACTTATAGCCCTCGGTGGAGCGATTGGAACAGGTCTCTTCATGGGATCAGGAAAAACAATCAGTGTAGCAGGGCCTTCGATTCTACTCGTTTATGCAATTATTGGTTGTGCTCTATACTTTGTCATGCGTGCTATGGGAGAGTTATTGCTTTCTAATACACAATACCGATCTTTTATTGACTTCTCAACCGATCTTCTAGGACCATGTGCCGGATTCTTTATCGGCTGGACATATTGGTTGTGTTGGATTGTCACTGGAACTGCTGAAATTATTGCTATTGTCACTTATGCACACTTTTGGTGGCCTGAACTCAATCCGTGGATTCCTGTTATAATTGGTCTTATGTCCTTTTTAATTCTTAACCTCGTCGCAGTAAAACTCTTTGGCGAACTTGAGTTTTGGTTTGGTTTTATTAAAATCGTAGCAATTCTAGTCTTAATCGTTGTAGGATTTTATATGATCTTTACCGGCTTTGTCTCTCCAAACGGTACGGTTGCTTCTCTTAGCCATATATGGAACGGTGGGAATATTTTTCCGCGAGGAATTACAGGCTTTTTTGCTGGATTTCAAATTGTTATTTTTGCTTTTGTTGGCATTGAACTCGCTGGAACAGCTGCTGCTGAAGTAAAAGAACCTCAAAAAGCTCTACCACAAGCTGTTAATTCAATACCAATCCGCATTGTATTCTTTTATATATTCTCTCTTCTTGTGATTATGTCTGTGACGCCGTGGGATCAAATCAGTCCAGAAAAAAGCCCATTTGTAACAATGTATGCACTTATTGGTATTCCAACTGCCGCAGGTTTGATGAACTTTGTTGTCCTCACAGCTGCCGCATCTTCAGCAAATAGTGGAATTTTTTCTACCAGCCGTATGATATATGGGCTAGCAACACAAAAAGGTGCTCCTAAATTTTTAGGAAAACTTTCTCGTAACCACGTTCCAGCTAACGCATTATTCTTTTCATGTATATGCATCTTATTTGGTTATGCAATTGTATCGTTATCTCAAACACTCATAGCTGCTTTTACAATTGTTACGACAATTGCCGCAACTTTGTTTATATTTGTATGGTCTATCATTTTGATCAGCTATATCGTCTATCGCCGCAATCGTCCTCTCCAGCATACTGTCTCTCCTTATAAAATGCCTGGAGGTGTTGTTATGTGCTGGGCGCTTCTTATTTTCTTTGCATTCATTATTTATTTATTGTCATTAGAAGCTGACACTGCCATAGCTTTAAAATACACTCCAGCGTGGTTCATATTTTTAGGAATTGTATACTTTCTTTTTGGAAAAAAGAATTATGCAAAAAATTAAAAAATAAAGCTTATGTTTCCAAAAACATATAAAAAAGGGTAACTAAAGTTACCCTTTTTTTTGATATTTATCTATAAAATTATAAAAGCTATTGACAAAATATCTCTGTAGAAGCTTCAATTACGCTCTTTATCAACCAAAGCGTTCGATTTTATCCAAGGCATCATAGAACGAAGTTTTTTACCAACTTCTTCAATAGGATGATTATCATTTAAACGCCGCATACTTTTAAAATGAGCAGCACCAGCTTTATATTCTTGAATCCAATTCGATGTAAATTTACCCGTTTGAATATCTTTCAATATACGTTTCATTTCTGCTCTAGTTTCATCCGTAATCACACGTGGACCAGAGATATATTCACCCCATTCAGCTGTATTAGAAATCGAATAATTCATATTTGCAATGCCCCCTTCATACATGAGATCAACAATCAGTTTCACTTCATGTAAACACTCAAAATAAGCCATTTCCGGCGCATAACCTGCCTGTGTTAATGTTTCATAACCTGCTCGAATCAGTTCAACAAGACCTCCACAGAGAACCGCTTGTTCACCAAAAAGATCAGTTTCGCACTCTTCTTTAAATGTTGTTTCAATCACCCCAGCACGTCCACCACCAAGTCCACACGCATAAGATAATGCTACATTATGTGCATGCCCTGAAGCATCTTGCGCCACCGCTATTAAGCAAGGAACACCACAACCCCGTTGGTATTCATGACGAACTGTATGCCCTGGACCTTTAGGAGCAATCATCACAATATCAACGTTTTTTTTAGGTTCAATCAAGCCAAAATGAATGCTCAAACCATGCGCAAAAGCAATCGCTGCCCCATCGTGTAAATGATTATGAATATGTTCCTTATAAATATCAGCTTGCAATTCATCTGGTGTTGCCATCATAATGAGATCTGCCCATTTTGCTGCTTCAGCAACACTCACCACTTCAAAACCATCGGCCATGGCTTTTTTAACTGTTTCCGACCCTGAACGCAAAGCTATTTGCACATTTTTAACACCAGAATCTTTCAAGTTCAAAGCATGCGCACGCCCTTGAGAACCATAACCAACAATGGCTACTTTTTTCCCTTTAATGAGATTAACATCCGCATCACGATCATAATAAACACGCATAAAAAAATTCCTTCTTTCTCTATTTAAACTGGATTTCAGATTATTTTTATTCAATAAGAAACATTATCTACAGTGCATCACACACTTATAAAGACAAAAAACACCGCTTATAAGAACACAGCAATTGAATAATTTTAAAGTTTACATATTGCATAGAAAAACTGTAGTCCCCAAACATTCCTAAAACATATACGGATCCCCAAATAAACTTCAACTGCTATTCTACAAAAACAATAATTACACAAAATAAGATTTCTAAAGAAAATTTAGCTAATATTCTACTCTTTTATCGTGCAACAAAACGCTATATTCTAAAAATTAAGATACAATATACAATTTTTAACATGAACCAAATCAATACAGATAGCAAGAAAAATTACAAAATAACAAGTATTGTGTTAATACAACTTTCAAAAGCATATACAACAATATCTTTAGAATAATAAAGAGGATGTTTTTACTTTTTACGTTCTTTAATATCCACGCCTCTCACGCGAAGAAGCCCCCCATACGACCATTATGTTATCCATTTATGGCGCCTTATAAAAAAATTTTAATATGCTCAAGCCCTTTTCAAGAATTCCCTATAATAGTGTAAGATTTATTGCACATCACTCTCTTTACTTCATAAAGCTACAAGTCGATATCATCATTCTATTTAACAGTTCCTATTGCATTAAGCTTATTCATAAGGAGATTTTACGTTATACTATTTACAGATAACCCAAAAATGAGCTCAAATATCAAGAAAATTTGTGTATTGATCCATTAAAATCCTACGCACTCCTTTATAATGGAAATACTTTCAAACCCTATTTCTTCTCCATTCAAAGAAATTATAATAAGAAGATTTTAAAACTTCCTCATAATGGATAGTACAAATAAAAAACATCGCATACACTCAAAAACAAAAGATAGAAAGCAACCAATAAATAGAGGAACAATAGAATATTTATAATGCACGATAATAGTGCTATTTATCTCAAACATATATAAAATTGTTTTTTAAGATAAATTGGCAAACCTCTATAAAAATTTCTTTTCCAATTTTTATAGAGAGAAAAAGGTTACGATAATAACCGGATAAAACGCTGAACAGTCTCATGCATTCCATACTCTAATGCATCAGCAATGAGCCCGTGGCCAATAGAAACTTCATCAAGCCAAGGAATCTTTTTGACAAGAGCAGGAAGATTCATCAGTGTCAGATCATGCCCTGCGTTTATACCTAACTGCAACTCTTTTGCTCTTCTTGCTGCTAAAACAAGTTTATTGAGCTCTTGATCTTGTTTTGTTTTATCCTGAAATGCACCACCGTAAGGTCCCGTGTAAAATTCCACACGATCAGCGCCCATTGCTTTAGCAATATCAAGACCATCGACAGTAGGATTAGCAAAAAGGGATACACGAATCTTTCTGTTTTTTAAATTCTGAATAATAGGTGCTAAAAATTCTGCATCATGAGCAAAATTCCAACCATGATCAGACGTTGACTGATCTGGATCATCAGGAACAAGGGTGATCTGATCCGCATAGTTTTCAGCGATATCCAAAAATTGATCACTGGGATAACCTTCAATATTAAACTCAGCTGTAGGAAAAATGTTCTTGATTAAACAGTATATATCTGGCAAATCCGCAAAACGAATATGCCTTTCATCAGGGCGTGGATGAACCGTCAAACCTGCTGCTCCAGCAGCAAGCGCTATATGCCCAATATTCGTTATACTTGGCCACGGAAGATTACGTCGATTACGCAAAACAGCAACAGCATTAAGATTAACCGAAAGTTTTACCGCCATGCCCATTTCCATTTTTTATAGTATGTAACAAGATAGAAAAAAGGCATTTTCCATCTGAAACTTAGATGATATACACATTTTTTTCTATCGAACAATCGTTAAACACTCTGCTGCGCGCGTAATTCCCGTATAAAGCCAGCGCGCACACATATCACGAAATGCAAAACTTTCATCAAACAAAACGACATTATTCCATTGAGAACCTTGCGCCTTATGAACCGTTAATGCATACCCATAATCAAAATCATCATATCGCTTTTTTAATTGCCATGAAATTTCTTGATCAGAGTTTTCAAACGCTGCTTTTAAAAGTTTAATCTTTGCTACCCCACGCTCACTTTCTTCTGGTTTCACAAGAAGATTAATACTTGGTTTAACGGTCTCCTTCTGTGAAGTCATCACCTTCCATAAAGAGCCATTCAACAAACCTTTAATAGGATCATTTCGCAAACACACCAGCTTATCTCCCGCTTGCGGATAATCTGCTGTAAATCCCTTTAACACACGCAAACGCTGATTATAAAGGTGGCGTGTACGATTAACCCCTACCAAGACCTGATCAGCATCCAAAACCAATTGTTGATTGACCTCTTTACGTGTTACAACGCGCGCTTCTCCATAGTCACCATAAGCAATATCGCGTCCTTCACGTACATCCATAGCAAGACGTATAATCGGATTGTCGCGCGCTTGCCGATGAATTTCTGAAAGAAGAAAATCTGGTTTCCCATTAGAAAAAAAGCCCCCACCAGATATAGGAGGCAATTGACCTGGATCACCAAGAACAAGAATTGGCGTTCGAAAGCTCATTAAATCACGCGCCAATTGTTCATCAACCATCGAGCACTCATCAACAATAATGAGTTTAGCTTGTGCAGCAGCACTTCTTCGATTTAATGTAAATGTTGGAGCAATAGACTTTTTTCCTGTTATTTCATCGGAAACTTCCTCTTCTCCACGTGGACAATAAATCAGCGAATGAATCGTACAAGCATTGCTTGCACCTTTAGAACGCAAAACCTGCGCCGCCTTCCCTGTAAAAGCAGCAAATTGAACAGAACCATCAACTGTCTCTGCAAAATAGCGCGCAAGCGTCGTCTTACCGGTCCCCGCATAGCCAAAAAGGCGAAAAAGAGGAGAACGCCCTTCCCTCAACCACGCGGCAACAGCCTTTAATGCATTATCCTGTTCCCGTGAAAACTGCATAGCTTACCAACATAAAATTTGCATAAGAAGAGCAGTATTTTGAAAAAAAACGACTATCAAGAAAAACCTTTTTATTAAGAATTGCTGACACACGCCCATCTAACAACCTTCGTAGCACAATTATCAATTATTTACCCATTGCTTTTTCCAAGATATTGTAACAATCTAAATGTTATCTATACATCGATCTCCTTGGTAAAACCTTATACTTATCAAATAAAATATCATCTTTTACAACAGTAACACCAACAATGGAATATGCATATTTTAAATTTAAAATAACACCTCTATACGCTTTTTTTAACCAAAATTTAGAATAAGAAAAAGAGCATTGCAATTGCAAAAACCTCACTAGAAAAAATGTCCTTAACAGGCTAAGAATAATGTCATTTTATGAATAATATTTTACACAATCAATCAGCTTTCTTGCACATAAAAATAAATTACATCCACTATTACGAAATAATAATTAAATATATCAAAAACCTTTTAGCAGAAATAGAAATAGCTCTCAACAAAACTACTTAATCCTATGATGATACACCTATAAAGTTCCTATCGTCCTCTTATCATGATTTTAATAAATTTACTCTTCATGCTACAAATATGTTATATCTCAATGCATAAAGAGAGATATCACACTTATATGAAGCACGCTTTATCTCGCACAAATATGTAGCTTTTTCTGTTTCAACAATAAAATATGGTTCGTAAGTATGACCTTCTTGGTAGTCTATTATAGAAAACTGGAACATGGTTTCAGTCCAGCGTAGCACTTCAGATTCGTCCTCTAGAATATGAGAAAAGCGCAATTCTTCATCTATTGAGTCAAACTTTTTCTTTTTGTCGCAATGTTTTAAAGTTTATAAAAACTACCTGATTAATGCTGTTCTTATTGCTAGAAATAACAAGACCTCTTTTTATCTATATAGATAATTGATTTTCCATATATTTTTTACAGTGAGGGACGCGTAAATAAAAGTTAGGGAATAGGATTTTTAACATTTCTCTATAAA
>NZ_JBHIQH010000113.1:0-42263 GCF_042196485.1 Bartonella sp. AD24XZML
AGGTGTTGTTTTTGATCCGCAGATTCAGGTTGTTTATCAGCATCTTCAGTTTAATCAGGCGCGTGATATTGATAACCTTGACGTGGATTTAGGAAAATTTCATCAATGGGTGGGGCGTGTTGGTGGGTGTTTAAGCAAGACGTTAGGTGTTGTGGAAGAGGGACGTGAAGTTTCTTTTTATAGTAAGCTTTCTTATTTGCATAGTTTTGAAGATAAGCAATTCGTTTCTTTTAAAAACGATTTTCAGTTAGGTTCCTTTGGTTCTTCTTTGGAAGCAGGGGTTGGGTTTAATGCCCGTCTCTCATCAAAACTTTCTTTTCATGGAGATGTTACTTATCAGCATAGATTTAAGAAAACTGGTTTTTCTGGAGCCAGTTTCTCTGCTGGATTGCATTATCATTTTTAGCTATATATAAACTATATAGTAACTTATATATAAGTATATATAGTGTTATATTAAGTATTAAAGTAGCTCTTTAGTTTTATATTTATTGTATTTTGAGAAATTGATTAGCTTAAATATAGATATTATTCTTCAATGAATAGAAGTAGGGGAATAGGAGGCGGCAAGAGTTATGATTTATGTATTTCATAAATATGTATTTTTATGCAACGTTACAACAGCTATTCTTTATTTTTTGCAGGTTACGTATGTTAATGCTGCAGGATCTTCAAGTGATGCAGGAGGGGCATTTTATAAATGCGATGATAGAAAAACACACTTTCTTGCAGATAAAGTCTATTACTTAAAAAGCTCTCAAGAGACGTCTGCTCATATTGCACCTATTGCAGCTATATATGTAGAAAAAGCAGGCACTATTGTTAATGCCTCTCAGATAACAGTTTTTGGCGATGATCCAGATAAAATATCTGCGTATGGGGCGTATGTAAGAAATGGTGGAAAAATTAATCTAATGGCTTCAGATTTTAAGAATATACCTGCTCTTCGTGCTCAGAATGCAGTTATTAGCATGGCAGTAGGGGAAATTAAGGGGACTTCACATGCTATTTATGCATGGGGGAGAGGAACGGATATTGCTTTAGTGAGTGTGAATATCAATATTGAGCCAGATAATTTGAATGTAAAAGGGATCGGTATTATGAGTGGTTTTGATGCAATGGTTAAAATGACAGACGGTACCGTTAATTTTAACCAGATTGGCTCATTTTCAACTCGATTTGGGGGGCGCTATCTTCTTGATACTATGGGGATTACGGGGCAAGGAAGGAGGGAGGAAACTTTAACAGATGGTGATGGAGCTATGGGGGTATTGCCAGAAGCTTTTGAGGTTTTTCAAGGTGGTGACGTTCATTTGAAAAACAATTTTATTCAGCTGAACCATATGCATGCATTCTTGATGAAAAACTTTTCAGGTTATGTAAATGATAATGGTAAGTTAATTCAAAAATATATTTCACCAGATGGCTTTAAGAATACAAGTATTAAGATAGAAAAAAACAATATTTCTGTTCAGGGTGAGGGAGTATATGGACTGTGCTTTAATGTTTTAGCTCCAGAAGAACTTGCTAAAATGTTGAGGCAACGAGATGATGAAAAAATTTTAGAAACCAAAAAAGTTATCACGGGGAGGGCATTTGTTTATTTATCAGAGACAAATATGACAGTTCCAGACGGGATTGCGATTTATGCGAAGGGGAATAAAGACTATGAAGTAAAAGGCACTCTAGAATTATCGGATGAAACAAAAATCTCTGGTGATTTGTTGCTAAAAGCTGAAAATAATGCTTCTCTATTGGTGAAAGCAAATGCTTCCTCTCTTACAGGAGGTACGCGTGTTGAGGATAGATCGGTTATTGATTTAGAGTTAATTCGTTATTCAAAATGGTATCTTACTAAAAGTAAATACAACGGTTTACAGGAATCTGTTTCATCGCTTTCTTCTCTAAGTCTTTCCAATAGCACATTGATCTTTGATGAAGATAGTGGTTATCAAACGCTACGCATTGGAAAAAAAGCAGATATAGGTGCAGGAGATAAAATTCTCGCATCAAAAGATAAAAAAGTCTATAGTGCTGAGGGAAACGCTCAGATTAGGTTGAATACATTTTTGAATGATGAGGGTTTGTTTGATCCCCAAAAGACGGATCGCATATTGATCTATGGGGATGTTTCTGGAACGACATTCATTCATATGCGAAATTTTCCAAAATATTCAAGTAAAGAAGTCTATGAGGGAAGAGATCAAAGCATTTCAATCGTTCAAGTTGCAGGAACAGCGCAGGCAGGTTCTTTTCGACTCGCCAATGGTTATGATGGTTATACTACGGTGAAAGGTTTTCCTTATCAATATCGTATTCGTGGTTATGGTCCGGGTTCGCCTTTTGGAGAAGCGAATGCTAAGCAAAGATTAGTGGAAGGTGAGGGGGATTTTTGGGATTTCCGACTCGAAGGGATTTATATTTCTTCTAGAATAGGTTCTTATAATGGTCCATTTGGTAAACCTTCTTCGTTTTCATTATCTCATCCTGTTAATCCTCCATCTTCTCCCCCCAATTCACTTTCTACGTCGTTGATATCTGACTCTCCTTCTTCTACGTTCTCTGGTCCTGTTGATCCTCCCCCTCCCGATCCACTTTCTACGTCGTTTATGTCTGACCCTCCTTCTTTTACGTCCTCTGATCCTGTCGATCCTCCTCCTCCCAATCCACTTTCTACGTCGTTTGTGTCTGACCCTCCTTCTTCTACGTCCTCTGATCCTGTTGATCCTCCCCCTCCCGATCCACTTTCTACGTCGTTTGTGTCTGATCCTCCTTCTTCTACGTCCTCTGATCCTGTTGATCCTCCACGCCCCAATCCACTTTCTATGTCGTTGCCATCTGAGCCTTCTGCTCCGGAGGACACTTCATCTCCGGATTCTGTTCCTTCTCCTTCTGCCCCTGTTGAACCAAAGCCTTCTGAGTCCTCTGAGGCTTTGGAACCTTCATCTAATCTTCCTATGTCGCTTGATGTTCCGCTTGAGCTAGGTATTAGAGCTGTTGTTCCTCAATTGCCAACTTATCTCCTTTTACCAAATACTTTGTTCTATGTTGGTTTGATGGATACGACCACGCAAAATAAGACGTTGGAGACAATGCGGAATGCTTTTCATTCTTCTTGGAAAGAGGATGAAAACACAGCCTTTTTTCTGCGTGCTTATGGGGGGAGCCACCATTATGCTTCCAATTTATCTGCTTTTGAATATGGTTATGGCGCTGAGCTCGATTATAATGCACTTGAAGCAGGTGTTTTATTGAACGAGATTGAGAATTTATATACTCGTATATTCTTTGGTGCTTTGGGGAACTATGGAAACCTTTCTCTACACCCTCAGGATGTTGAACAAAGCAAAAAAAGCGCATTTAATAAATGGTCTGTTGGGGCTTATGGAAGTTTGCAGCATGATACCGGTTTTTATATGGATGGGGTGTTATCGTATGGTCTTTTTAAGGGTGATGTTTTGACCCTTGCACGAGGCAAAGTTGTTGCATTAAAGGGTAAACAGTTTAGCGGTTCTTTAACGAGTGGTAGAACGTTTGCAACAGGGTATAAAGGTGTTGTTTTTGATCCGCAGATTCAGGTTGTTTATCAGCATCTTCAGTTTAATCAGGCGCGTGATATTGATAACCTTGATGTTGATTTGGGCAAATTTCATCAATGGGTGGGGCGTGTTGGTGGGTGTTTAAGCAAGACGTTTAATGTTGCTGAAGAGGGACGAGTCGTTTCATTTTATAGTAAGCTTTCTTATTTGCATAGTTTTGAAGATAAGCAATTTGTTTCTTTTAAAAAAGATTTTCAGTTAGGTTCCTTTGGTTCTTCTTTGGAAGCAGGAGTTGGGTTTAATGCCCGTCTCTCATCAAAACTTTCTCTTCATGGAGATGTCACTTATCAGCATAGATTTAAGAAAATTGGTTTTTCTGGAGCCAGTTTCTCTGCTGGATTGCGCCACCTTTTTTGAAGAGCTGCAATATGTATTTTTAGTTGAAAGGCAGAAGATTTTCGGCCTTTTAATGTATTGAAATTTATTTTGCTTCATCAATATGGTTATTTTTTTGATATAAAAGATTACAATAGATGCCTTCTTCTATGCGATGAGGAATTTTTCTAAAATTTTTGATATTAAGATATGAGGACAGATTTCATTGTGAATGTGAGAAGATTAAACGCTAAATGCTTTCGGTATAATCTTTCAAAAGAGACGATATTGATGATTGTTTTTGTCCGTTTCTTTATTAATTTTTATAGATCATAAGTTTAGTCTTTATGAGCTTTATGCATTGTTTTGAATTTTGTTTTAGAACTTTATTGACGTTTATATCATTTAATACGCATATTATTTGTTCCCTTTTTTAGGATATTTACTTAAGAATTTTGGATAAAATATTTATTTTTAGAACAAACAGAGGGAGTTTGAGGTCAAATTATAATAAAAGTAAAGTATGTTTTATCGTGTTGTTATGGTTGTTGTTTTGTAAATGATAGGTACCAGAGAAATTTCGATAAGATACAGGATATTATTTTTATTGCGGTCATGCGCGGATATCACCATTCTTTTTTCAGCATTCAATATTTGCGCAGATTTTAGCACTCGAGAATGTTCATAAGAAGCTAATTCACCTTTTTTCAAAAGTCCTTCTTTGCATGCCAGCTTCGTTTGTGATGGACAAGGGGTTAATTGATTAAATATAAACAGGTTTGAAATGAAAGAAATTTATAATATTCAGTTTTTATTCAATATGTAAAATGATGAATGAGCATTCTGAATTATTGCATGAAATTTTCCTAAATCAATATCACGCGCCTGATTAAACTGAAGATGCTGATAAACAACCTGAATCTGCGGATCAAAAACAACACCTTTATACCCTGTTGCAAACGTTCTACCACTCGTTAAAGAACTGCTAAACTGTTTACCCTTTAACGCCACAACCTTGCCCCGTGAAAGGGTCAAAACATCACCCTTAAAAAGACCATACGATACCACCCCATCTATATAAAAACCGGTATCATGCTGCAAATTTCCATAAGCCCCAACAGACCATTTATCAAATGCGCTTTTTTTGCTTTGTTCAACATCCTGAGGGTGTAGAGAAAGGTTTCCATAGTTTCCCAAAACTCCAAAGAATGTACGACCATATAAACTCTCAATCTCGTTTAACAAAACACCTGCTTGAAATGCATTATAATCGAGCTCAGCACCATAGCCATATTCAAAAGCAGATAAATTGGAAGCATAATGATGGCTCCCCCCATAAGCACGCAGAAAAAAGGCTGTCTTTTTATCATCTTTCTAAGAGGAATGAAAAGCATTCCGTATTGTCTCAAACGACTTATTTTGCGTGGTCATATCCACTAAACCAGCATGAAATAAGGCATTTGGCAAAAGAAGATAAGTTGGAACCTGTGGAACANCATTTGGCAAAAGAAGATAAGTTGGAACCTGTGGAACAACCGCTCTAATTTGGAGATTAGACTGAACATCAAGCGGTATAGAGAGATTAGATGAAGGATCTAAAGGATCAGAGGACTCAGAAGGCTTTGGTTCGACAGGGACAGAAGGAGAAGGAACAGAATCCGGAGATGAAGGAGATACCATAACAGAGGGCGGTAATAGAAGCTCCATGAAATGATTATTAGATGGAATTTTCTAGGTAAGAAACTGAAGTGTAGAAGGCTGCTCGTAGGAAACTTTGCTCTTTAGAAGGGGAAATCAAAAAATTTTTTATTTAGGAAAATAGTGTTGAATTCCCTTCTTCTGATCGTAGGAATAAATCGTTGTTTTAATGATGATATCAGCTATTTTTTGCCGAATTTTTAAGAAAAATGCTTTTGTGGAAGTATGTAGCCTATATAGATGTTTATAGGGAGATGGGGGACGGTCTTGAGGGTGATGTTTTTATTCTTGTATGGGGGTAGCAATGTTAAAAGATCAAAAAACATGTTTAAGGTATTTTCTTGTCTAAAGGGGGGGAGAAAAGGAAGAGGGAAGATTTAATGATTACGAAGATTTTAGGAGATTTTTGGGGGGGAGATTAGGGAGATAGGATTTCTGAGAGCTCTGGAGATGCACGGGGATAAGATTTCTGGAGGATTGTGTGGGCATTTTTTATCGGCGATAATTGCGCTTGTCGGTGTAATTTAATCAGTGATATTGATTATACCACATTCACCATTTTCGCTACCGAAGGAGAGGTTTTGCCCTGCTTGATCCCAGTTAAGTGCTGAGATAGCGCTTTTCCCACAACCTTTTAGAAGGACTTCTTTTCCATCATGAAAATGTGCCGCTAAAATCATTCCATCATTGAAGCCTATTGCTACAATTTCTTTGTTTGGGTGGCATGAAACGGTGCTAACAAGTGCATTTGCTCGTGTGCCTAGTTCTAGTGGTGTTTTTCTTATGGGGCCATCTTTTGTATGAAAGGGCCAAACAATTGCGGCAGAGGCACCTGATGTTGCTAGCCATTTTCCTTTTGCGCTCCAAGACCAGCTTTTTACTTTGCTTGGGTAGCCACTCATGTGGAGATGCTGATTATCAGTGAGACGCCAGCCATGCAAGGCGTTTTCTTGCATGGTGGAAATGACATAGCGGTTGTCTGGTGAAAAGGTGACACCACAATGAGCTCCTTTCCATACCAATGTGGTAGGAGATATTTGCGTTGATAGCCAATGAAGAGTGACTCCATTGTAATGGGCAACGGCAAGTCGCAAACCTTTTGGGGCAAAAGCAAGGCCTTCTACACTGTGTTCATGTGTGAGCTCTTGTCGTTTTTTTCCACTATGCGCAAATGCGAGGCGTGAAGAGGAAAAAGCAAAAGCTTTTTGTGGACCAAAAGCAACGTTGTTTATCCATTTGCGTTCTTTTTGGCTTAACAATTCCGTGTGATCTGCTGCGGTTGTTTGACAGACTTTTCCATCTTCTCCACCGGTGATGATCGCGGTATTGTCATGGGAAAAATGGCTTGAAATTATTCCTTGGTGAACTTCAACGATTTGTGGGGTTGGATTAAAAAAAACAATGAGACCTTCTACGGAAACAAAGGCTGGTTTATTGCCTATAAAACCGCAGGAAAGGCAGTAACTTTTGAGATCATAATGGGTAATGTTTGGCATTATCACTCACTTATGCGCAATTTTCAAAACCAGTTTTTAATTTTTCAGCATCAAGAGAGCGTCCTATAAAGACAAGGCGGCTTTCTCGTTTTTCATCTTCACGCCATGGGCGTTGATGTTGTCCTTCAAGAAGCATATGTATCCCTTGAATGACGTAACGATCATCGTCTCCTTGAAAGGCGATAATGCCTTTAAGACGCAAGATATCAGGCCCTTGTTGCTGTGTAACCTGCTGGATCCAAGGGAAAAACTTTTCTGGTTGCAGAGCATCTGTTTTTAAACTTACAGAAGTGATGGTAATATCATGAATGGTGGATGCGTGATGATGGTCATGATGACAATCGGGACCGCACACATGGTTGGCATGTTGGTGTGTATGTTCATGATCGAGAGTCCGTTGGAGATCAAAAAAACCACGATTAAGAAGTGTCTCAAGAGGGATATTGGTGCGCTGTGTTGTATAGAGTATAGCGCGAGGATTAATGGCCAGAATAAGGGATTCAGCATGGCTGCGTTCTTGTGGGGTGACAAGATCAATCTTATTTAAAAGAATAATATCCGCGAAAGCAATTTGGTCTTCAGCTTCACGACTTGTTTTTAATTGAGAGGGAAAATGCTTTGCATCAACGACTGCTATGACACTGTCGAGAGCTGTTTTTTCATGGATAGTATCATCCATGAAAAAGGTCTGTGCTACGGGAACGGGATCAGCAAGCCCTGTCGTTTCTATAATGATCGCATCAAATCGATGAGAACGTTGCATCAGACTTTCCAGAATGCGAATGAGATCACCACGCACGGTGCAGCAAACACAGCCATTATTCATTTCATAAATTTCTTCGTCTGATTCAATGATCAGGTCATTATCAATACCAATTTCACCAAATTCATTGACAATGACGGTATAACGTTTGCCATGATTTTCATTGAGAATGCGGTTGAGAAGGGTGGTTTTCCCAGCACCAAGATAGCCTGTGAGAACCGTAACGGGAAGTTTTTTGGGGTGTATCGTTTCCATGGAGAGACCTTTTATTGTTCTTTATTGCCATGTGTTTATGTTAAATCGATTGATATCATCAAGTAAATCACGAAGCTGAGACAGAACATGAGAAAAGATTGCTTCACCGGCTTGTGGTGTTGCTTTGCTTGCATTTCCTGCTGCACCTTGCGTGTTCAGATCTCGCATTGTCCAACCAAAGGCATGAGGACCATAAGCACGTAAATACCGATAATTGGCAATCATATCCGCTTGTTTATTATGAAAATTTTCTGCCTTTTCCATATGGACTTTTTCTGGTGCTAAATAGAGCATGAGAGAGGTTTCGATAAAGCCTCCATGGATATCAAGATGTTGTTGAGATGGCTCCATGAGACCTTGTGGTAAACCAAAACGGCTCCAGCTTGTTGCTACAGCGAGCATGGAAAGGCGCCTTCGTAATTCGGTGATAACAATGCTCATTAAAGGTGAATTTCCTCCGTGAGCATTGAGAAGAAGAAGACGGTTGATCCCTTTGTGATAACAGTTTTCACCAATCTTTATCCATCGCTTAATCGCATCAGAAAAGGTAAGGGTTTGTGTACCTGTAACATCCATATGTTCTATAGAATAGCCAATCTTTTCAACCGGTAAAAGTGCGATATGAAACTGCTCTTTTGTTTGTAAAGTGAGGGCTTTTGCAAAAGCTTCAGCTATAATCCAGTCGGTTTCGAAAGGAAGGTGCTCTCCGTGATATTCGTGTGCGCCCAAAGGTAAAAGAGCGAGAAAAGGCCTGTTAGATACCATAAATTATTGCCTAAAAGAGAAGTTAACATAGACAAAGTGATCGAAGGTGCTGTCACTATTTAATCTATCTATAAGAGAAACGCAAATAGGCGTCTTTTTACATCACATATGGATGCATAAAAATGAGAGCTTTGTTAAAAATAGAGAAACTTTTATTGAGCAAAGCCAACGCAATTTTTCTGTAATATTAGGCAAACTTTCTCAAGATAGTTATCTTTTGTAATTATTTCTGATGTATATTCTCATTTTTAATAAGTAAATATTCATACATATTAAATTCTTATACATCAAATAATGAAAAATATTTTCATTATTTATTGAAATATAATTTTTTAGTGAGTTTATCTATTACTTTTATTTAAAGCATTTGATTAATTCTTTATTATTATTATTTATTTTGCACAAATTGCAGACAGTTATGTGAATATTGCCAAAAATTTCTTTCAAAGAGAATTATTTTTTACTAATACAGAGTAAATATAATTACTCAAAATATAAATAAGGCTGCGCTCTACAATATTGACGAAAAATATGGAATAACTTTTATGAAAATTAAGAAAGAAAGTTGTTTTTCAGTATTTTTGGGATCATTTCATTTTTCATGACTCTCTTTTTATTTAATTTTAGGTAGTTTGTTGGAGCTCTAGTATTGCTTATAATGTTTTTGTAAATCTGATAGATTTACTTATTTTATGCGTTTGTTTTGTTAGGTTTGAAAGTCAATATTTTGTGTTCTTTATGCTGTATGAGATAAAGGGGGCTGAATTACCTCTTTGAAGATGCTATGCGATATTTTTTTCTTTATATATCAGTAAAAGTTGAGAATCATTTTATTAATGTCTTTTCCATTTTAAAATAGAGATCTTAATTGCTTTTTTACATTTTTATACCTATTTTATAGAAAATGAGTACACTATTTTAAGGTTGTTTTATTAGGATAAATTTGTTTTAGATCAAGTTTTTATTCGCTACCAATTTTATTTTTCAATATTACTGATAAGTGTTATAATAAAAATCCATTAAGTACTATTTCATTTTTATGTTTATTGAAATAATAGACAATCATATATCATTATATTGGCAGTTTTAAATTTTATAGTTCTTTAAAATTAATTACATTTTAAATTATTTATAAAAGCTCTACTATATAATTTTTTTAAATTAATTTGTTTCGTAATATTTCTTATAATAAGAAATTTAACAAATTCTTATTATTTTTAATTATAGCAATAAAAATGACAAAATAATATTACTGTTAGTATCTTGATTTATTATGGTTTAAAAGTAATAAATTATTTTATCATTTATTGTTTTTTTATCTTTACATGTAATACATAATGTGTTATGTTATAATAACAAAATTACATATAATATTTTATTATGTGTAATTATATAAATGATTAAATATAAGTTTTGGTTTTTATATATGTGAATATTCTTTCATTTTTTCAGTGAAGAAAAAGAGGAGCAAAGAAAGCTATGTTTAAAATATTTAAAAATCGTGTATGTTCATTTACTTTTACACTATTTATTCTTTTTTTTGTACAAACTATAGAGGGAAATGCAAGTTTTGTAAAAAATAAAGTTCAAGAGAGAATAGCAATTACTATTCCTACACTAGAAAAAAATGTAGCTATTAAAGCTGTGGATAGAGTTATTATTCAAGGCGTTGAGAAACAAGATGTTATTGCTTTAGGGAAAGCTGAAAAAGCTGCTGCCTTTTCAGGTTCAGCCTTTTGGGGGGGGATAGGTATTTTATCACTTCTTGCTTCTTTATGTATTGGGGATGTATTAGGTGCTGTTGTATCTCTTTTGGGAATATTCATTACACTTTAGTAGAAAGCTCATCGACAGAGTCGAGGATTTTTTGTTCACTTCATTATTTAAAAAAATAAATATTTTAAATTATTTATACTGCAATAGATAATAAAATCACTACTATTAATACTAAATGTAGCTTTTATTAACATTATTAAAGTTCAAGATCCTACATTTATGTTTTTTTTACAAATTAGTGTAACCTGATTTTTTTACAGTTTATGATTATTATTCTAGTAATAAGGTTAGTATAATTACTATTTTTATCAGTCTTTTAATATTGTCTGCCTTTTCTCATATGAAGATTATTCATCAAAGGTATATTTTATCCTTCATAAGGGGATAAAATAAAAAATATCCCTATATCCATGGCTCTCATGCAATAAGAAAAATGAGAAATTATTATTTATCATTTTAAATTTGTTTATGTTAAATCCATCAAAAGTATTTTTATGTATAACAAGTTGTGTTCGTGTATGGACAAAATTATTAAAAAAAGAGTAAAAATTCTTCTTATGAATTATCTCTAAGGTTCAAGGACTGTTGTACTATTGGCAAATAAATGATGGTGCTGGTTTGTATCTTCATAGAGTAAAGATAGTAATACACAATGAATCTTATGCCATCTCATGGGGTGGTTTATACTGTCGCATTTACCGGACATATTGTGAGAGGGAAGTGGTGATGTGCATCGTTGGAAAATGCTTTTATTAAAACATAAACCTGTATTTGCGATAGAAGTGTATTCTGGGTTATTCTGTTGCCTAAGGGAAGGATACTGTTAAGTAAGGTAATTCAGGAGTGTTTATAGTTTAGCGGAAGAAGGGCAATGAAGTAAAAGGTCTTGTTTAGCACGAAGACGTGCAATCCATTGATCTTCACGAATAGCAGTATTATGTACTGTAATGAGTTCGTTTTTTTTAATTGCAGCTGTTACTGTTGCTTTTTCTAAAAGACCACAAGGAATGGCGTGGTGAGCGCGTGCTTCTGAAATGTTCATTATCCAAGCACGATAAGTATAAAGACCGATAAAGTCTAGCTGATCACCTGGATGTAAATCTTTTTTAGCAACAGCACAGACTTCTACTACGGGATGGCTAAGAGGGACCATATCTTTTTTGCCATAAAGCATAATACGTGCGCAGGTGAGGGGAACTTCCATTGCTGTTAAATGATAGGGGCGATGAAAGGTGAAGTAAGGCCCCTGACCAATTTTTAAATCTTCCATACGTTCGCGTAAACGTGGGTGTGCTATTTCGGCAATGACAAAGACACCTGGTGAAACACCTTGACCTATTGAATAATCTACAACACCATATTGCTGTAAAATGCCCCCATCTTGTTTTGGAATAAGCACTTTGTTTAAATCTTGTAGTGCTGCTCGTGGTCCATGCATTCCTGGGCAATCGGGGAGAAGTCCGGTGGCATTGGAAATGGCTGCCATTTCAACCATCGTTTTAGAACCATCAATAAATTCAACCAACATGCGCACATTCATATTACGCCGAAATGCTTCTTCTTCGTAAGCGTCAGGTGTAGCATCAAAGAGTAGAGGATTATTTTTTCCTTTACCCGCTGCAACAATCTTATGTCCAAGGGCTGAAACAAATTCTATGAGTTCCATACAAGAAGTAGGTTCATCGCCGGCACCAAGTGTATAAATGAGCCCTCGTTTTTCTGCTTCATGTTTGAGATAAGCGCCAATTGTAACATCTGCTTCAACATTCATCATGACAAGATGTTTGTTATTCTTAAGCGCTTTGATACCAATTTCTGCTCCTGCTTCGGGATAGCCTGTTGCATCAACGATAATATCAATTTGTTCATGACGCAAAACAAGGTTAATATCATCTGTTGCTGCAATCAAATTTTTTTCAATGCTTTGCGTGAGAGCATAAGTATTTTCAACTTCACAGACATGTCCATCCTCGCCATAGGCTAGTGTAGCGGCATCAAAAATACGTGACGGTGTCCTCGTGGCTACAGCAGCGACTGTTATACCATCCATATGCGCAATACTTGATAATAAATCTGTGCCCATTTCACCACAACCAATCAGTCCAATACGGATGGGGGGATGGTTTTCTGCACGTTGTTTCAAATCATGCGCTAAACCTGTTAGGTTCACATTGCTTGCCATTCTTTTTTCCTATTTGAAAACTATTCTGCTAAAGAACTTTTCTCATTCATAAGGTGCATTTGTTTTTAAGACAATTAATCTTTTATTCTTGATGCTCTAATCAATGGATTTTATAAAAGCAAGAGGGGTGGTTTTTTTATCAAATAAAATAGGAATAGCGTTATGCAGCAAAAAATAACAGTACAAGATGTCACCAGTTTTATTGGGAAAGAAGTGGGATTATCGGAGTGGCGTCTTGTTACACAGGATATGATTAATCAGTTTGCATGTGCTACAGATGATCATCAATGGATACACGTTGATGAGGAAAAGGCTAAAAAAACACCTTTTGGCGGCACGATTGCTCATGGTTTTTTAACATTATCGCTTTTGTCTACGCTCGCTTATGAAGCTCTTCCAGAGTTGGAAGGGAGCACAATGGGGATTAATTATGGTTTCGATAAAGTACGCTTCATGAGTCCTGTGAAAACAGGGGTACGGATACGTGCGCGTTTTGTGTTAAAAGACGTAGAAATTCGCCCTTCTGGTCGAGTGGTTTTCCATTATGGGGTTACGGTGGAAATTGAAAAGTTAAAAAAACCAGCTCTTACAGCTCAATGGCTTATTGTTGCTGTTGTGGAAGAAAAACCTTCCAATATCTAGATTATTTGAGTGCTTTATTTTATAAAATTTTTATACTAATTCTATTAGAAGTTTCTTCAATGATGATATTGAGAATAATCTATAGAATGATAGATATGCTGGAGCTATCATAGCGTTGATAGCCATAGCGGGTTGCTATCTTTCCTAGATCATTTTGAAGAGGAGTTTCCTAATGAAGATAGTGCATTGCTTCACGCTTTTGTTTATAGCGTTCTTTAATGGGATCATACCCATCACGTAAAACAGAACGCTTCAAATGGAATATACTTGCGTTGCCAATTCACGGGCTTATTTTAAAGCAACATCTTCAACGCTCGTCACACCTATTTCGCAATGGCGCCTGTGAATAGTATAACGATAAAGCCATTGAGCACCCCTATCTTGATGCTTGTGAAGAAGAAAGTCGACACCATCATATTATATGCTAGCCGCCAATGTTAAGACAGGTCTTGGCGCTTGAGATAATTCATAAGAGGCATGCCTTTCTTTCTTGTATAGTTTTTACTCACACGGCTCTTCCCGCTTGTAACGTGCAAGCGAGAGGTTTTGGTTGATTCTATATGGAACAAATTGGGAATAAGAGGATCTTACGGTATTTAGAGTTCTCATTCAATATGAATAACGCCATATTATTATTATAAATTCAATGTGTTATCTAAGGTTGGGAAAGGTCGTGACCAATGTCTTAATTTAAAGAGAGTCTCACATACTGTGAGATCTCTTATTTTATCCCCTTTTATATTAAAGCCATTAAAACTATTTTCTTTCATGTTACAAACGGATGGGGAGAGATAAAAACTGTTTAAGAAAAAAGTTCCTAATCTCTTATGAGTGTTTTTGATAGGCAAGGGTTGTTGCACTTGGAAAGTGGCAAAGAGGATGATGGTATTGGCATGTGAAATTCTAAGTCTTTTAATGTTTTGTTTTATCAAGTTTTTGTACGATTTTATCAGAAGTCCATTGGGTTGTAATATTAAGCACGATCAAAAGGATGATGACGATGGTCATGATGAAGGTATTGTAGCGTTGGTAGCCATAGCGGATTGCCATATCCCCTAAACCGCCTCCACCAAGATATCCAGCAAGTGAGGTGGCTCCTATAAGAGAAATGACCATGACTGTAAAACCTGTAATCAGGCTAGGGAGAGCTTCAGGAATAAGGACATGTCTGATAATTTGAAGACGACTTGCACCCATCGAGCGGATCGCTTCAATGAGACCGTTTTCAACGGTTTTAAAAGAGAGTTCCGCCATGCGAGCATAAAAAGGGATAGCTGAAATGGTTAGTATAAAAATTACAGCAGGCATTCCTATCCCTCTTCCTACAACGATACGCGTAACGGGAAGAAGATAAAATGCAAGAATGATAAAGGGAATGGCACGAATACTGTCAATGATCATGCTTAAAGGGCGATTGATGAGAGATGAGGAAAAAATCCCTCCGCGTGCTGTTGTGTGAAGAAGAAGACCAAGGGGAAGCCCTATAATAAATGCCATAACAGAAGCACTAAGTGTCATCAATATTGTATCAATAACAGCTTGGGGAAGTTCATGAGACAGAACATTAAACATAGCCTAAGACCTCACAATATCGTCCTTTTTTCGTTAACCATTGAACAGCTTTTTCTAAAGCTTCTTTATCTTCTCCAGGAAGAGCCAAGAAGAGTCTCCCGATGGTTTCATCTTGAACTGTATCAATGCCACCATGCAAAATACGTGCTTTTAAACCACTCTCATTTTCTAGAAGATGAAGAAAAGGCTGCTGGGCAATTTCACCGGCAATATTAATTTCAATGACAGCTTCTCGTCCGATTGGTTTGAGATTTTTCGCAAATTTTTCAGGAAGTTGCGGGGTTACAAGCTTGAGCATGGCTATGGTTGTATCGTCTTGCGGTGATGTAAAGATGTCTTTCACACGTCCTTCCTCTACAATGTTTCCCTGATTAAGAACAACAACGCGATGCGCTATGGTGCGCACAACTTCCATTTCATGGGTGATGAGCACAATCGTGAGATTGAGGTGTTTATTAATATCAGCAAGGAGCTCTAGAATAGATTGTGTTGTTTCAGGGTCAAGAGCAGAGGTGGCTTCATCTGATAACAATATTTTAGGATTAGCAGCAAGAGCGCGTGCAATGCCAACGCGTTGTTTTTGCCCTCCTGACAATTGTGCCGGATAGCAATATTCTTTCCCAGATAACCCAACCAATTCAATCAGTTCAAGGGCACGTTTGTGGCGTTGTTTTTTACTTACACCACTTAATTTAAGCGGCAATGCAATGTTATCAAGAATATTCTGCGATGAGAGAAGATTGAAATGTTGAAAAATCATCCCAATTCGTTGACGGTAAGGCGCCCATTCTATCTCTGATAGATTGGAAATATCAACACCTTCAAAAAAAATGGACCCTGCATCAATCTTCTCTAACCCATTTAAACAGCGAATAAGTGTTGATTTTCCTGCTCCACTGCGCCCAATAATGCCAAGGATTTCACCAGCATGGATATTTAAAGAGAGATTATTAATTACCGGAACACCAGCCGTTTTGTTAAAACAACGGCTGATGTTTTTTAAGGAGATAAGAGTAGGTTTTTTCATTCACAATTACTCGGATATTTGGCACAGTTACTCAGATATTTGGCACAATTACCAAGATGTTTGGGCGGTATTGCCAAAAATCTCTTTGATTTTTGCACGGATAAGATCGTTATTGTAAGCGGCAACTAATTTTTTAACCCATGGCTCATCTTTTTCGCTCGTGCGTACAACGATGATATTATCATAAGGATTATTTTTTGCGCTCTCCCATGCGACTACATCTTTTTCGAAGTTTAATCCGGAAACAATAGCCCAGTTTGTGTTTATAATTGCAAGGTCAAAATCGTCAATAGCTCGTCCTAACATACCAGCATCGAGCTCACGAATTTGCAGGTTTTTAGGATTTTCGATAATATCAAGTGGAGATGCAAGAATATTATGAGGATCTTTTAACTTAATGAGACCTAAAGAATTGAGAAGAAGTAAGGCTCTTCCACCATTAGATGGGTCGTTCGGAATACCAACATGAGCACCATCACGAAGATCTTTTAAGTCTTTTATTTTGTGTGAGTAAACACCGATTGGAGCAATAAATGTATAGCCGACAATTGAAAGTTTATAGCCACGTTGTTTCATTTGTTCATTAAGATAAGGGGCGTGCTGAAAAGCATTCGCATCGATCTCTCCTGCGTTAACAGCATCATTAGGCAAAGCGTAATCAGAAAAATAAACGAGTTCAATATCTAAACCGGCTTGTTTAGCCTGTTCAGCAGCAGTTTTCCAAATAATCGCATCCCGCCCTTCCATAATACCAAGTTTGATTTTTGTTTTGTCTGCGGCCATGGAAAAAGCAGTAGACAAAAAAAGTGCAAAGAGAGAGAGGAATAATCCTATAATCCGACTACGAGAAAAATTTTTTAATGTCATATGCTTTTAACTTTCTTTTTCGAGAAATTTTTTGAGGGAAGTTTCAATATACTCTGTATCTTTTTAGGCAGATTTAAAGTTATACAAGCTTTAGAGAATATTCAATCACTTTTATTTTTAAAAGAGTATTATTTTTCCTTCTATTTTAGTTGTTTTGGGGGCTGATCATCATTTGTTGAGGGAACCAATGCCCCTTTAAAAACTTCTGTAAGGGACAATTGGTTGAAGAACCGGACAATCAGATGATGCTTTAGCCGTAAATTCATGAAGAACATACTGCGCAATCAAGATCAAAAGGCCGTGTTCGTGTAGGCGATAAAGAGAAATTTTGTTGCAATGTTGTGGGTTTTTGGGGGGAATAAAGGTTGCTGATCATTGGATTTAAACGCGGCAAATTTTTGCAAAGGCGAATTTTTGCCCTTCATACGTTTTAAGAGAGGAAAAAAAATAATGTTAAGAAAGAAATTTTTATCAACAATGATGACTTTATGGGCTTTAGGAGCGTCAGGGGTGGCTATGACTGCTTTTCACGCACAAGCTGGAACCATTACAGGAACAGTTGCTCGTGTTGCATCAGGTCAGGTGTCTTTACGCACAGGCCCTGCGACAGCTTATAAAGTTATCGCAATGGTTCCAATGGGAGCAAAAGTGCAAATTTATGGCTGCCTATCCAATAAAACTTGGTGTTCTCTTGGTTATCATGGAAAAGTTGGTTGGGCATCTGCACGTTACGTCAATGTTAACGATGTTCCTACCATTGCTTTTAAAAAGATGCCAGCAAAATCAAAATCCATGGTAAAATCGCCAAAAGAAAAAGTAAAACAGGCTGTTTTCGACTTTAAAGCTCTTCCGGCGATTCAAAAAACACGGAAAAATATGCAAAAACTATACAGAACAGATATGATTATCGATTCTACAGGTGTTAAAAAAAGGGATGAACGAACAATTTTAAATCCGTCGCAAAAAGCACAAGGCGTTTCTGTAAATCACGTGAGTGCTTATAATCCATCCTTTCCTGATAATGTCAATTACAAAAATTTTGAACGTAATGAAACGCGTTACCGTGTCGTGACCTATCCTGTTCGATAAGGGTAAAGTTAATTTCATAACCGGAATGACAAATAGGATCAGCAGCATGAAGCAAACAATGCTTATGCTGCTGATCCTATTGTAGCGTAAAATGGTCATTAAGGCGGCAATGCTTAACTTAAGGTGGCGAGGCATTCAAGGATATTCAGAGTAAAATTTGATAATACCTTGGATTACAGTTCTTTAGGATGGTGATATGAATCCTCAGTTGGGGAAGGTTATACTGAAGAGAAGCCGGATTTTTGACAGACCGGCTAGGGGCTCTTTGTCCTTCGGATAGGGCGTTAATTTGCGGACTTAGGCTTTATCAAATTACGAGAAATGAGCAATTCAGCAATTTGAACGGCATTCAATGCTGCTCCTTTTCTTAAATTATCGGCGACAACCCAGAAAGCTAAACCATTTTCAACGGTGATATCTTCACGAACACGGCTAATAAAGGTATCATCTTCTCCGGTACCTTCATAAGGTGTGGTATAACCACCATCTTCGTGTTTATCGATAAGCTGACAGCCTGGTGCATCGCGGAAGAGCGCTTGTGCTTCAGATGCGCTTAGTGGTTTTTCAAATTCAACATGGACGGCTTCGGCATGACCGATAAAGACAGGGACCCGAACAGCAGTGGCTGTTAATTTAATTTTCGGATCGAGAATTTTCTTCGTCTCAACCGTTATTTTCCATTCTTCTTTTGTATAACCATCTTCCATGAAAACATCAATATGAGGAATGACATTAAAGGCAATGCGTTTAGTGAATTTTTTTGATGTAATTGGGTCTGCAACAAAAACTGCGCGTGATTGTTCGAAAAGTTCGTCCATTCCTTCTTTACCAGCTCCAGAAACAGACTGATATGTAGAGACAACAACACGTTTAATGATTGCAGCATCATGGAGAGGTTTTAAAGCTAAGACCAGTTGAATTGTTGAACAATTAGGATTTGCTATAATATTACGCTTAGAAAAGGCATTTATAGCTTCGCCATTGACTTCAGGGACTATCAACGGAACATTGGCATCATAGCGCCACGTGGAGGAATTATCGATGACGACACAGCCGGCAGCAGCAATTTTAGGGGCGTATTCTTTGGAAATGCTCCCTCCCGCAGACATAAGACAAAAATCTGTGTCAGAAAAATCGTAAGTATCCAGTGCTTTTACTTTTAAAGTTTTGTCTCCATAAGAAACTTCTTGTCCTAATGAGCGTCGTGATGCTAGAGGGACAATTTCATGCGCAGGAAAACCACGTTCTTCTAAAATTGTAAGCATTTCACGACCAACATTTCCTGTTGCGCCGACAATTGCAACTTTATAACTCATTTTCTATATACTCCTCATGTCTCTCCATGTTTATTCCCCGTGCTATACTCAGGAGAGAGTGAGTTGGTCAAGGAACATCATTAAATTATATTTTTGATTTTCAACAACTCAATTTTGTGCACACCAATCATCATTGTTAGCACAATAAATTGTTTTATTTCAAATAATACGTCTCTTTTAATCTTTCAGAATTGAAAAAATTGAATATTTTACGCTAAGCTATTATCTCTTTAGAAAACACTTTAATTAAGTGAATTTCTTATCTTCTGTCAATTGTTTACCTTCTCACTTTTGAATTTTTTAAGGATGGTATTACGTATCGCGTTGGTGGAATCTTTTAATACTTTATCTGTTAATTGTTGAATTATTTAATTTTCTCCCTATACCTTTAAAAGCGAAGCTTTCTATTACAGTCTGTAAACAGCTAGATTCTAGCGGCTTCCCATTTTTCACTTAAACTAAAGGCTCAACAAGCAGGCCTAAAAATATTTAAAAAGATATTGGGCATCTAAAAAACATTTGAATGTTTCAAGGAGGTATGCGTGCTTCATATCCTCATACCTTAAATGATAGAATTTATGGCACAACAAGATAAACTTAAGTATCCATATATAGATAAATTCTTATGAAAGTTATATATATTTTTTTTCGTGTCTATTTTTTACTTTATATTTCTTATTTTTACTTTAATCCTGTTATGCTATAAAATATCATTATTTGGAGTATGGTGGTATAAGATCTTTGATTTTTCTCGATATATTTAAGTGTTTTTTTAGTGTGTTGGAATATTTTTAGGCTTGTTTGGAGAGCCTTTTGTTTAAGTAACTCATATGAGTGGAAAGTCGTTGAACACCCCCATATTTACGTTTAATAAAAGAGCAAGTTAGCACCATCATCCATTTTTTCAGCGCCCAATGTCGTTACAGCTCTTGGTATGTGAGACGATTCAATAAGAGGTATGCCTTTTTGTACATTTTTACTCATACGCCAACTTTGCTTGTAATGTGCAAACAAGAGATTTTGATTGATTCAATATAGAACAAATTTGAAATGAAAGAAATTTACGATATTCGAAACACTTATTCAATATCAATAACGTTAAATTATCATTATAAATCAATGCACTATTTCTAAGTTAAACTCGTTAGAATTCGGATTATTTACAAATCAGATTAGATTAAGCATTTTCATTCTCATGAAGTGTGGGGAGACAGTCACAATTCTTGTCAAGATTATTAAGGACTTTGATTATCTTTGCAATGAACTTATGAAAATAAGGGGTTATTTTTTTCATCAGAAATCAACTGCAAAATTGCTCTTTGTTTTTTGCGGGTCAGTATTCTGAAATTTTTTAAAAGTAAATATTCTGCTTTGCTTGCTATTCTGTCATCACAATGATAGAGGTTCTCTTCTTTTTTTGCGCCATCAGCATAAAAGAAGGAAACGGGAACATCTAATATATGAGCAATTTCCTGTAAACGTCTTGCACTTACGCGATTTAAGCCTTTTTCATACTTTTGGATTTGTTGGAATGTTACGCCTAAATGACTTCCTAATTGTTTTTGAGAAAACCCCATGACGTTTCTTCTGAAGCGAATTTTTTTGCCTAAAGAAATATCGTAAAAATGTAGATTTTTGGCTTTCACTTGATGTCCCCTCCGGTTGCGAGCGCCCTCGCATTAGTATCCGGGGTCTGGAAGTGCTGACTCAAAACAGCCTCTTGCTTTTAGTGCTGAGAGCACTTGGACATAACAAGAATCCCCGGAACTCAGAGATGTTTGCAAAGCGGGTTCATTTTTCGTGTTTGAGTTTTTCGGACATCTAGGACCTATTGATCGTTGTGTATATAACCAAAACACAAGTTTCATTCATAAGGAAATTATTTTCAATCGTCAATTGAAATTCAAATTGCTTATTCCAAGAAAATAAAGCTTATTTTTTAGCCTATAAGCTTATAGGAATGTCATGAAAACATAAATGTCCAGTTGTACTTATGTTCCCCTCCTGATTTAGTGTAAGTGCTTTTATATTGTACTTTCGCGATAGATCAACAAATTGATTTGTTATGATAAATCATTCTTTTTAACTAAAAATACAAAGCGGAATATCTTAAAACCTCTCATCACAAATCTTTTCATGTTGGATTAATTAAAATCCCTTGCTTGTACATCATAAGCGGGTGGGCCGTGTGGGTAAAAACAAGGGCTGTTTGAATCCTTTTTTCAGTTATTTTTATTCAGATATTTGTGTTGTGCAAGCGAATGTTTTTTATTGCTTCAGAATGAATAGACTGAAACGAGAAAAGCTGTGCTATTTGGGGCTTTGATTGCAAGGGGTAAAGCGATATAAATATCTTTTAAATCAGTGTATTTCTCTATTGTAAAATGCCTTTTCTCAGAACACGTGAATATTGAGAGACCATATGGATATAGAGGCTTGATAACAGTGGGCTTGTAGAAGGAAATTGCATGAGGATTTTTTATTTTTTATGCGTTATTTCTTCATTGTTTTGCAAAGGGCGCGCTTCTGAGGCAAGCATAATGGGAACGCCATCACGAATAGGGTAGGCAAGTTTGGCTTTGAGAGAAATGAGCTCTTGTGTTTTTCGGTTGAAAGAGAGAGTACCTTTCGTCATTGGGCAGACGAGCAATTCGAGCATTTTGGGATCTGTGGTCATTTTTTTCATGTTTGGACATTCATTAGTTTAAGCGGTAATCTGTTCCTGTTTGTTTCATGAGCGAGCGTTCTGTTAATGCAAGAAGAGTTTGGGCACGGCTTTCGATATCTGGAGCTTCAAGGAGAGCTTGTTTTTCTGCTGGTGTAAAGGGGATAAGGGCTGAAAAAGCATTAACCAATATAGGTGTAGGGGCTTCTATGATGCTGCTCCAATTATATTCCATTTCATGTATGGTTAGATATTTTTCTACAACGTCGAGTAAGTTCTCTCGGTTAATGCTTTCTTCAATATCAAATTCTTGCAAGTCTTTTATGTTTGATTGGATGAGAGCTGTTCGATAGGATTTTGTGTTTTTCAATTCTTGTTCTAAAGTGAAGCGGCAAACACCTTGTAAGATAATGAACAGTTGTCCATTTCCTGTTTCACTGTAGTTTGTAATGCGCCCTATACAGCCTGTTTTATAAAGTTGTGTAGAGAAGCGATCTGTATTCGATGAAAGTGGTTGAATAATGCCCAATAGACGATCAGTTACCATAACATTTTCAATCATTTCAAGTGATTCTGGTTCAAAAATATTGAGTGATAAAAAACCACCGGGTAGTAAGAGTGCACCTTCTAAAGGAAAAAGAGCAATTTGCTTTGGAAGATCATTTTCGCAATTGTAAGAGATATTACCAGCTTTCATGAGTATTTTGTCACCTTTGTTCGGTAGTTTTAGTCTGTAAATAGTCGCTATTTATGACACTATTGAGAAAGCAGAAAACCTACTTCTTGTGCATTAAAATCATACTTATAAAATATTTGAAGTCCTTATTCTCAAAAAGAATATGAAACCTTATCTTTAAGGTTGAACTGCGCGCGAAAGAATATTGCTTTGCGATCTTTTTAGTGTGTGACGTTTTGCATGATTTTCAAGAGGTATTTTTGTTTATAGCTTTTGATTTTTGTCTTAAATTTCCTAAAATGTGTTCCTTGCAATTTTTGTAAGGTTCAAAAGGATAATATTATAAATCTTTTGAAGCAGCTTATGCAAGTTTTAAAATGAGAACATTTTCATCACTTTACTAATGACAGTGTGATAAAGATAGGCTATAGGTTTAAATATGCTGGAAAGAGCGTTATCGTTTCTTTCATTCTTTTGCGGGAGAGTGCAGATTGCAAATTTTCGCATTGCCGCCGAAGGGGAAATAGCCCATAATCTCTCAGGCTTTAAGGACCGTAAAAGGAAGAAGGCAGATCTGGAAAGTCGGGAGAACCCGCGCCGAAGGTGTAAGCGAAAAATCTTTTCGCGAGTCTCTCAGGTTGATGACAGAGGGGGCAGAGACGACCATATTCTGTGGGCGTTAGCGCAGCTTTGGAGTTATTATGGGCACAGCACAAGAAACATCTTTTTTAAAAACACTTCCTTTATATGATTTGCATGAAAAAGCAGGAGCAAAATTTGGTGCTTTTGCGGGCTGGAACATGCCTTTAACTTATCCTCTTGGCGTTTTAAAAGAGCATCTTCATACGCGTGCACATGCAGGACTTTTTGATATTTCTCATATGAAATTGATTGCGGTTGAAGGGGCACAAGCTGTGGAATTTTTGTCCTATGCTTTTCCCATTGATGCAGCAGCTTTAAAGATTGGGCATTCACGGTATAATTATTTGCTTAATGAGCAGGCTGGTATTCTTGATGATCTTATCATTACCCGTTTGGAAGAGGGTCGTTTTATGTTGGTCGCCAATGCTGGGAATGCACAGGCTGATTTTGTAGAATTGGAAAAGCGTGCGGTTGATTTTGAATGTCAAATGATTGCCCTTGAAAGGGTATTGCTTGCGCTTCAAGGTCCTGAAGCGGCAGCTGTTCTTGCTGATGCCGATTTACCAGGGAATGAATTGTTCTTTATGCAAGGATTCGAACCACAACAGGATTGGTTTATAACGCGTTCTGGTTATACGGGAGAGGATGGTTTTGAAATTGCTTTGCCTATAGGGCATGCGCATATGTTGGCTGAAAAATTGCTGAGTGATTCTCGTGTTGAGTGGATTGGACTTGCAGCACGCGATAGCTTGCGGTTGGAAGCAGGGCTGTGTTTGCATGGAAATGATATTACCCCTGATACGACACCTATTGATGCGGCTCTAACATGGGCTGTTCCTAAAAGTGTTCGAGAAAAAGCACAATTTTATGGTGCGAAGGCTTTTCTTGAAGCACTGCAAAAAGGACCGGCTCGTTGTCGTGTTGGATTAAAACCGCAAACGCGCCAACCTATTCGTGCCGGTGCGCTGCTTCTTGATGATCAAGGTAATGAGATTGGCATTGTAACATCAGGTGGTTTTGGTCCTTCTTTTGATGGTCCTGTCGCGATGGGTTACGTTCCTGTTGATTTTAAAGTTGAAGGGACACAAGTCTTTACAGAACTGCGAGGCAAAAAGATTGTATTATCAGTTCATTCTCTTCCCTTTGTTGAACAACGTTATTTTAAAGGATGATTTTTTATGTCTAAAACTTATTTTACACATGACCATGAATGGCTTAGCGTTGAAGGGCAAGTGGTGACTGTTGGGGTTACGCATTATGCGCAAGAGCAATTAGGGGATTTGGTTTTTGTTGATTTACCACAAAGTGGAACAAAACTTTCCAAAGGAGAGGCGGCGGCTGTTGTGGAATCAGTGAAGGCGGCTTCAGATGTTTATGCTCCTCTTGATGGTGAAGTGGTCGAAATAAATGAAGCATTGGCTGATAATCCTGAATTGGTAAATCAGAAAGCCGAAACAGAAGGCTGGTTATGGAAAATGACATTGCAGGATGAGACACAACTGGAAGGGTTATTGGATAAAGATGCTTATAAGGCTTTGATTGGATGAGTGGCATGATCGAGCGTTCTTTTTCTTCTCGACATATTGGGCTGCGTCCTGATGAAACACAAAAAATGCTTGATGTTTTAGAGCTTGATTGTGTTGAGACACTCATTTCTCAAGCTGTTCCACACTCTATCCATTTGGGACGTTCATTGAATCTTCCAGAGGCCGCTAGTGAAGGACAAGCCTTGGAAGAACTCTCCAAGATGATGGAGCGTAATTGTGTGCACAAAAGTTTTATTGGGCAAGGATATCATGGAACTTATGTGCCTCCGGTTATTTTACGAAATCTTTTTGAAAATCCTGCTTGGTATACTGCTTATACGCCTTATCAAGCAGAAATTAGCCAGGGTCGTCTAGAACTTTTGTTTTATTTTCAGACATTGGTTAGTGAACTAACAGGTTTGCCTGTTTCTGCTGCTTCCCTTCTTGATGAAGCAACTGCTTTAGCTGAAGCCAATGCCCTTGCTTTTCGCTTTTTCCGTGAGAAAAAAACAAAAATTTCTCTTCAGAGTCTTTTACATCCTCAGACTTTGAGTGTTGCGCAAACGCGTGCTGAAACACAAGGGATTCAGATTAGCCAAAATGGCGCAATTGATTCTGATACAGCGGCAATTGTTTTATCTTGGCCAGATACAAAAGGTTCTTTTCATGATTACAGTGAGATCATAAAAGAGGCAAAGGAAAAGGGAACTTTAGTTATCGTTGTAGCTGATCCTTTAGCGCTTACCCTTCAGGAGCCACCGGCTCAATGGGGGGCAGATATCGTTGTTGGCTCTATGCAGCGTTATGGCGTTCCGATGGGATTTGGTGGTCCACATGCTGGTTACCTTGCCGTGAGTGATGCGTTAACGCGTCTTATTCCAGGGCGTATTGTTGGTCAATCCGTGGATACCAAAGGACGCGTTGGTTTTCGTTTAGCTTTGCAAACACGTGAACAACATATTCGGCGCGATAAAGCGACGTCAAATATTTGTACAGCGCAGGCTTTGTTGGCTAATATGGCAACCGCTTATGCTGTTTGGCATGGGCCAAAAGGCTTACAAGAAATTGCGCAGCGAATTCATCATTTAACATGTCGTTTTGTTGCTGGTTTAGAAGCAGCAGGGGTTCATGTTGAAGGGAAAAGCTTTTTTGATTGTGTGAGTATTTCTGTTAAGGGAAAAGCGCGAGAGATTGCGCATCAAGCCAAAATAGGTGGGCGCCTTATTCGTGTTCTCGATGATGACACTATTGTAATCAATTTTGATGAATTATCAACAGAAGAAGATGCAGGTGCTTTAGCGCAGCTTTTTGGGGCACAATTAGGCGATCAGGTTTCTCCACGATTCTTTGGAAAAAAACGGGATGCTGCTTTTCTTTCTCAGCCTTTTTTTCATGCGGTTCATTCAGAGACAGATATGATGCGTTTTTTGCGTCGTTTAGCGGATAAGGATTTGGCGCTGGATCGCGCTATGATCCCTCTTGGTTCTTGTACAATGAAGCTTAATGCCGCGGCCGAATTAATGCCTGTAAGTTGGGTTAGCATGGCCAATATACACCCCTTTGTTTCACAAGAGGATGCAGCGGGATATTTGGAGATGATCAACCAGTTAAATGCGTGGTTGTGCGAAATTACAGGATTTGCGCAAGTTTCTTTTCAGCCAAATTCTGGTGCTCAAGGAGAATATGCTGGTCTTTTGGCTATCCGACGATATTACCAATCACGGGGTGAACATCAACGTACAGTTTGTCTTATTCCTGCATCTGCGCATGGTACCAATCCAGCCTCAGCCCATATGGCAGGTATGGAAGTCGTTGTGGTAAAATGTTTAAGCGATGGTGATGTTGATGTAGACGATCTCAAGATGAAAGCGCAATTGCATAAAGATAAATTGGCTGCTCTTATGATTACTTATCCTTCAACCCATGGTGTTTACGAGGAAAGCATTAAGGAAATTTGTTCTATTATTCATGAAAATGGCGGACAAGTTTATTTTGATGGTGCTAATCTCAATGCCCTTGTGGGGCTTGCTCGTCCTGCGGATATTGGCGCTGATGTTTGTCATATGAATCTTCATAAAACATTTGCCATTCCTCATGGTGGTGGTGGTCCTGGTATGGGACCAATTGGAGTTGCAGCGCATCTCAAACCATTCTTACCAGGTCATGAACAAGATGGGACAACACATGCGGTTTCGGCTGCTCCTTATGGAAGTGCGTCTATTCTTGCGATTACATGGATGTATATTCGAATGATGGGGGCTGATGGCTTAAAATATGCAACACAAATAGCCATTTTAAATGCCAATTATATTGCTGAACGTCTTTCAGCCGCTTATTCCATTCTTTATCGGGGCAAGCATGGACGTGTTGCGCACGAATGTATTGTGGATACACGCGTGTTGAAAGAGCAGTATGGGGTGAGTGTTGATGATATTGCAAAACGTCTCATTGATTATGGATTCCATGCGCCCACGATGTCGTTTCCTGTTCCGGGAACTTTGATGATTGAGCCAACGGAATCGGAACCAAAAGCAGAGATTGATCGTTTTTGTGATGCTTTACTCTCTATTGCTGAAGAAGCTAAGAAAGTTGGTAGCGGGGTTTGGCCAAAAGACAATAATCCATTGGTGAATGCCCCTCATACAGTGGCAGATACTTTAGATGATGCTTGGGCACGACCCTATTCGCGACAAGAAGCTGCTTTTCCCAAAAGTTTTCTTGATCCAGCCAATAAATATTGGCCTCCTGTATCGCGTATTGATAATGTTGCGGGAGACAGAATACTCATTTGTTCGTGCCCGCCATTGGGAAATACCTATTAAATAACAAATATGTATTTAATTTGTTTATTTGCATAAACAAAAAAGCCCACACATTTTGTGTGGGTTTTATACTTGTTGATCATGTTACTATGGAATTATTTGTCTATTTTCTAGAATTTTGCATTGTTTTTTTATAACATGAGCAAAATCGAAAAAGTCGACAAAAAGTTGTATTTTGTCGGCAATAGGCATGCTCTCCTTTGCCTTCTACCGTATGGTATGGTTTTAGTGACTAGGCGGCATCGTTCTAGCCAGCTGGTTCACGTAAACGAGAGCGAAACCTACGGAGGATAGGATCCCGTCTGTTGCATGTGTTGTGACATACTCCTTCTCACTAAGGTGACGACGGCCGGTTGTAGAAGAATAAAATCAATTTTAGTGTTTTTGATGATAAAGACACGAGAAACTCTGTTGTTGCATCTTTTCGAGTCAAGAATTGTCTAAATATTTCTCTTTAATCTGCTTTTTGTAAATATGACGCAAAAATATGTAAGAACACTTGTTAGAATGAGTAAACGCAAAGCCAAGTGTATTATGGTTGTTTTTTACAAGGTGTCTTATAAAAAGCCAGCACATTTTTCCACTTCATTGCAGGTCAGTTTGTGACTTTACGGCGCTGTTTTCCTAAGAGCTCGTGTGCTTTAGCTGTTGCCTGTAAATCAACATCCAAACTTAATGCAGCAACATGTTTTGAGCCAGAGATTGAGAAAAAAAGAGCTTTATGAGTAGTTCCTGCTTTTGTCTGTCAGGTGAGGGCGGGGGATTGCGTATTTCTGTTGACGTAATCTTTGAAACTGGAAAACAATCTCATTTTGGAAAATGTAAAGCCGTAAAGGTGAAAATCAATCATCAGTTTGTCATCTCCTCTTAATTCAGCTTTGCGGCTTTCAAAAGTATTTAAAGCAATATTTTTTTAATAATGGGGATTACATATTGCTCCATACTTTATATTTATTGTGTTCTTTAGTGGGGGAATGATCCTCATGTAAAACAGAACGCTTCAAAAAGAATATATTTGGGTTGTTAATTCACATGTTTTTTTTAAAGAGATATTTCGCTCCTAATCCCATTTCGCGACGGCGCTTGTGAATGGTGTAAGGGGGTAAATCCATTGATCCCCCAATCTTTACGCTTCATAACGGAGTAAGCCGGCACTATCATACACTTTGCCAGCGCCTAATGTTATAGCTCTTGGCACTATGGTTCATAAGAGGCATTATTCTTTTCTTAAATCATTTTTATCTACACATAGTCCAGCTTGTGGTATGCAAGCGAATGATTTTAATTGGGAAATTAATTTTAAAAACTTTGTAGTAGATTCTTTTTTGTCAATTATGGGGAAAGGCTAAGTTTTTGTATTTTAGATGAAAGCTACTACCATAAAACAGTCCATCAACTTGCCTGTTTTGAGATTTCTGTGAATGTACGGTATCTATGACCATTCTATGTGGTTGATTGTTGTAAAATCTTTTGTAAAAGCCCCTCAATTTTCTAAAATGATGATTTTTATCAATTTATTTCTTTATGGCTAAAGAATTTTTATGTGTAAATGTATTTATAGCGGGAGCCAAGAGATGTTAGAATTTCATTGGGAAGGGTATCGGCATCTATAGATACTTTTTCAAGTGTTTGATGGGGACCAATGAGTTCTACCCAGTCACCAGTTTGAGGTTTTTGTTCAAGATCGGTCGTATCTACAATAATGGAATCCATAGAAACCCGCCCAACCATGGGAAGTTTGTGCCCGTTGAAATAAACAGTTCCTTTATTCGAAAGAGCACGGAGCCAGCCGTCTGCGTAGCCTATAGAAATGGTTGCAAGAGTGCTTGGTCTGTTGGTTATAAAGCTTTCTGCATAACCAACAGGTGCTCCTATATCAACAACGCGGCTTTGAATGACTTGGGCTTCAAGTTTTAAAACAGGTTTCAAAGGTGACGGGTGTTTTCCCCGCGGATCAACTCCGTAAAGTGCAATGCCTGGACGAACAAGATCAAAATAAAAATCTGATCCTAGAAAGATACCTCCAGAATTGGCAAAGGAAACTTTGCAAGCAGGCAATTGTGCAAGGATAGTTTTGAAAGAAGTCAATTGGGCATAATTTGATGGGTGGGTATCATCTTCTCCGTTAGAAAGATGACTAAGAATATATTTTATTTCTGCTTTTTCGAAAATTGTAGGGTGTTTGATGAGTTTTTGTAATTCTTTTTGATCCAGTCCTAATCGGTTCATATGGGTATCGATTTGAACAATTGCTGGAAATTTTTTATCTTTTTTTTGACAAATTTTTTGCCAATTTTCAATGGCATTCCAAGAGTTTAGAACAGGAACAATACCAGATTGTGCGACAAACTCTTCTGCTAAGTGTGGAAGTCCATTCAGAATGGCAATCGTGACATTTGATGGTAAAATGCTTTTTAATTGGAGTGCTTCTCTGATTTGTGCGACAAAAAAAGTGCGACAACCAGCTTGATAAAGGGCAGGAGCAATTTTGTGAGCTCCTAATCCATAGGCATTTGCTTTTACAACTGCTGAACATTGTGTTGGAGCTACACGTTTGGCTAAAGTGATATAATTGGCAACAATGGCACTGACATCGATGGTTGCTACAGCTGTATAGAGTGATGTATTTATTTCATCATTAACGGATTTGTTCATTTTAAAAGCTTATCTGTGTTCGTGAAATACGGAGTTTTTTTGGTTGTTTCATTGAGGTTCTTTACGATATAGGGAAAGACACTATTTGCTATGGTCAAAATCATAAGAAGCCTATGCTGCCATTAAAGTCATTTTTTATGTAAAATGGTACTCTGGATATAAGAGATACTTTAGTTTTATTTGTGTTGTTATCAACATGGTATCTTATAATGATTTGTAAAACATAGACTTTTTACTTATTTGCCCTCGTTTAGGCATATAAAAAAATAAACATAGTTTATTGTATTGTATCATTTTGAAGAGTGCAATGTTAGACTATTATTGCTGGTGTGATTGTTGTGATTAAATATTGCATTGGCTGCTTGTTTAGAGAAGGTAAAATGATTAAATTAACCACGTTAAATCAATGTATTACAAGTTTTCTACTATGAGGGGGAAGATCACTTATCTGTGCAATTTTGGATGTCGTCTCATGCACTTAAAATTATTTTTGTTAAATGGAAAACAGTGTGTAAACACTTTTTGATACATTAAAACTGTTGATTTAGAAAACTCGTTGATTTGGATATTATTTGTTTTCAAGATGGATTGGGTATCCAGTATTTACTTTCTAGTCTTTGATTGGTTTTAAGTGAAATCAATTTTATCGCTTATAGAGCGTGCTAGACTCATTTATTTAATTTTGACATAAAAGTGTTAACCTTGAGGCTTTTGTGTTGAGAAAATTGTTGGCAGATGGTTGTGCAAGTACTATATCACGTCAAGGATTCGAAATTTAACGTTCAATAAAGATATGGGGAAGAGTATGAATACGTCTGCTACCAATGTTCCGTCAAGCATCAGCAGCGTTGCAAATTTTCCGATTCCTGAGAATGTGTTCGCCCTTACTGTCCAAGAGGTTTGTCACTATACAGATCGGTTATTTAAATTCCGTCTGAATCGTCCGGAAAGTTTTCGTTTTCGTTCGGGTGAGTTTGTTATGATCGGTTTGCCAAATGCAGAAAAGCCGGTTTATCGCGCTTATTCGATTGCAAGTCCCTTTTGGGATGAACAGCTTGAGTTTTTTTCGATAAAAGTTCCAGGGGGACCTTTAACCGAGCATCTCCAAAAAATTAAAATTGGTGATACAGTTCTCATGCGTAAAAAATCTACAGGAACGCTGGTGCTTGATGCTCTTATTCCTGGAAAACGTCTTTATCTTCTTTCAACTGGGACGGGGATTGCTCCTTTTGCAAGCCTTATTCGTGATCCTGAAACTTATGAAAAATTTGCAGAAGTTGTCCTTATTCAAACAACGCGCGAAAAAAATGAGTTAATTTATGCAAAAGATCTTGTTTACTCTTTGCAACAAGATCCACTCATTGGAGAGTATGCACAACAGTTGAGATTTTATCCTATGACTACTCGTGAAGCTTCTGAGCATATGGGGCGTATTACAACTGTGATGGAAAGTGGGGACTTTTTTGAAACAACTGGCCTTCCTAAGATTCATCCTGATGAGGATCGGGTGATGATTTGTGGTTCCATGGCTATGTTAAAAGATTGCGCAAGGATGTGTGAAAGCTTTGGTCTTGTTGAAGGGGCTAATAATGCTCCTGCTACTTATGTTGTAGAGCGTGCTTTTGTGGAGTAATGAGTGGGAAAATTGGTGCTTTATCTTCTTTCAAACCGGTACGGTTTTTTTTCTTTTGCAAGCTTTATTTGTGAGCCTGACATTTATGAAAAATTTTCAGAAGTTGTTCTTATTTAAATAACGCGCGAAAAAAATGAGTTAATTTATGCAAAAGATCTTGTTTCCTCTTTGCAATAAAATCCACTCATTGTGGGGCATATGCACAACAGCTGAAATTTTATTCTATGACTACTTGTGAGCTTTCTGAGCATATGGGGCGTATTACGACTGTTATGGAGAGTGGGTGCTTTTTTGAAACAAGCGGCTTTGAAACAATAGCACTCGCAAAATTCATCTCGATGAAGATCGGGTGATGATTTATGGTTTTATGACGATGTTAAAAGATTGCGCAAAGATGTGTGAAAGCTTTGGTCTTGTTGAAGGGGCTGATATTCTTGCACTTTACATTATATTGTAGAATATTGTAGAAAGAGCTTTTTTCGAGGGAGAGGGAAGTTGTGATGCGGTATATGCTAATGCAGTAATCGAATCCCAATCACTTATTGCAATGAGTTTTTGGGGCGCTATCCAAGAACCTCCAACGCAGAAGACATTGGGCAGTTGGAGCCATTGTGTTGCACTTTTTTGTGTAATACCGCCTGTTGGGCAAAACCGGATATCAGAGAAGGGAGATGCTAAAGCTTCGATGAAGGAAATACCTCCAGCAGCTTCAGCAGGGAAAAATTTAAGATATGAATAGCCTTTGTTTAATGCTTGCATGAGTTCACTTGGGGTCATTGCAGCGGGAAGAAGGGGAATTTCACTATTTTTTGCACAATTGATTAGTTCATTGGATAATCCGGGGCTTACAATAAACTTGGCTCCAGCTTGTTCGGCTTTTTCGTAATGTGTTGTGTTGAGAATTGTGCCGGCTCCAACAATTGCTTCAGGAACTTCTTGTGTAATTTTCTGAATTGCTTTGAGGGCATTTGGTGTTCGCAAGGTGATCTCAATTGTTTTTAATCCACCTTTGACAAGAGCGCGTGTTAAGGGTACAGCACTTTGTAGATTGTCAATGAGTAAAATAGGTATGACAGTTTGTCCTTGGAGATATAATAAAAGCTTTTCTCTTTTTTGGCACATGATATTTTTTCTTCTTGGAGATGATATTATTTGTATCGTTTGATTAAGCACAATATGTTAAAGAGTACATGAATAAATCTTGAAATTGAATGAAACGCGCGTTATGGCAAAACACATGGAAAAGAATTTTAAAGTTGCTGCACTTTATTGCTTTGCAGATTTGAAGCATTATCATCAATTACAAAAACCTTTGCAGGATTTATGTCAAGCAAAGGATATCAAGGGCACTCTGCTTTTAGCACAAGAGGGCATTAATGGAACGGTTGCTGGTTCTTGTGCTGCGATTGAGGCATTGGTGGATTTTATTACGGCTGAGCCAGCGTTTCAAACGCCGGAGATTAAATATTCATGGGCATCAAAAATGCCTTTTCATCGCATGAAAGTGCGTTTGAAAAAAGAGATTGTGACAATGGGGGTTGAAGGGGTTGATCCGCTAAAAGTTGTTGGTACTTATGTTGATCCTGAAGATTGGAATGCTCTTATTCAAGATGAAGAGACAATTTTAATCGATACACGGAATGACTATGAATATGCGATAGGGAGTTTTCAAGGAGCGATTGATCCGCAGATTAAAACATTTCGCGAATTTCCTGAATGGGTGCGTAAACATGAGGCTGAGTTAAAGAAAAAAAAGAAAATTGCCATGTTTTGTACAGGTGGTATTCGGTGTGAAAAATCAACAGCTTATGTTCGTGATCTTGGTTATGAGCAAGTCTACCATCTAAAAGGAGGTATTCTAAAATATTTAGAAAAAATTCCAAAAGAGAAAAGTTTATGGTGGGGTGAGTGTTTTGTTTTTGATGAGCGTGTTTCTGTTCAACATGGTCTTGAAGAATGTGGACGCGAATTATGTCGCGCGTGTCGTTCTCCTCTTAATGCTGAAAGCAAACTATCGCCTCATTATGAGGAAGGTGTTTCCTGTGATGCTTGTTATAACACGCGTAGTGAAGCCGATAGAGAGCGCTTTCGTGAGCGCCATAGGCAATTTCAATTGTTGAAGTTGCGTGCAATTGATTCTCATCAAGGGACATAAGGATATCGCAGTGTAGAGTTTTAAGTTGTAGCGTTTTTCTCTTAAATTTAAGAGAGAAGAGTTTTTTAATATTGGTAGAAAAATATTTTATAAGACCGGATATTATTCGGTCTTTTTGTTTATGTTAAATTATTTGACTTATAAATAATCATTATAGATTATTCGCTCTCCTTGACTTTATAGGATTGAGTTTTCAGATACTTTTCATTTTAAAATAGAACAGCCGTTCACCAACAGCGCAGAGGAGGGAGATTTATAGATTAAGAGAAAAGCGTATGAATAAGATGTGATTAATAAGAGGAGATGAAAAAGCAGATGCTAGGTGGAAAAAATAAAATGATAATAGGAGTTTATAATTTCAGAACTTAATATAGTACATTAATTTATAATGATAATTTATTTTCATTTGAATAAAAGAGTTCAATATTGTGAACTTTATTGCTTTCAGATTAGATGAGAACGAATCGCGTAAAACTCATTCACTTGTACGTTGCAAATGGGAGCAACGTGTGGACAAAAATCATTTCAGATAAGGTGTTATGAAACATTTCAATATAGGAGTTTCTGCAATATTGGGAGTTGGCAGATAGAATGGGAGCGTTTGTTTTTAATTTCATAAGTATAAAGAGGGTGAGATGTAGTTGATCTATATCATACAAGCTATATTATACGGGGATTTCTTCATGATATTTTGCTTAAGCGATGCTGTGAAATGAATGTGGAAGCAGGGATGTTTTTTAGGATGTAAATGAGAAAGATGATGGCGTTTTGTTGGGCGGAAGGACACGTTATCTTTAAAGACGATGGTGCTTCAGTCGTTACTATCCTCAGTCTTCAATGTTGGTCATCTTTGCATTTGAGAGGATATATAAGAGGTACTCCTTTTTTCAATTGTTTTTTATTTGTGATGCGCAAAAGAATGATTTTAATTGATTCATTGTAAGAGGGGTGAAATAAGAGGATTTTATAATGGGATTTTTATTTAAGGGCACAATAATAAATTGTCATTATAAATTAATGTTTTGAGTAATTTATTTTGCGTTATTTTCTGCTGCGGATATTAGGAGATAGAATAGGGTAAAGAAACGAGGGGCTTTAAAAGCAAGACAGTGATTTATGTTGCACGGATAATGTAAGGGGTGTGATCTCATGAAAGCGGATGGATGGCTTTGTCTGGGGGAGAGTGTTGTTTTTTTGCACCATTTTATCTTTAAGAATTAAAAAATGTTTAAAATTAAAAAAATGATTGAAATGAGAAAGGATTCGTTTTATAGGATGCCTTGCCCAAAGTCGCACGTGCCTGTGGGTGTCCGCTGGTTCTCAAATGGTGAGATTAACCGGTACGGTACCTGGAACTAACCGCTCCAGTCATTCTTACAGCCAATTGCAAGAATGAGGGCATCTTGAAGCAACGACGGTGCGGGCCTTTCTGGTGTCTTCCAGCTTTTAAATGCTGGGATAACTATAGAGGCACACCTCATTGCCTTCAGTGCGGAAGTGGTTTTCTCAACTCCAATCAAAAAGGCAGATAAAATAGAATAACGCGGCTTTCGCGCTGTTCTTTCGCTGCATGCAATGCTAATTTCTGATTTTTTGTAATCAGAATGGGGATGGTTGTTGTGTGTTTTTTGTCCTTTAGCTTTTGGCAGCTTTGGCTGTCCAAGCATAGAGTGGGGGAGCTTTCCCTCAAGGAGAATTGCAGATGGCAACGCAACGTATTCGCGATTTTCTTGCAACACATCGTTCTGAAGGTCCATGCTTAATTGTTGACCTTGATGTTGTTCGTGACAACTATTTAAATTTTGAAAAAGCTCTGCCGCAGTCTCGTATTTTTTACGCAATAAAGGCAAATCCAGCTCCTGAAATCTTGCGTTTGCTGAGTTCTTTAGGATCTTCTTTTGATGCGGCTTCTGTTGCAGAAATTGAAATGGCTTTAAAAGCAGGAGCAACGTCAGAGCGTATTTCTTTTGGGAATACGATTAAAAAAGAGCGTGATATTGCACGGGCATATGCATTGGGAGTTTCACTTTATGCCGTTGATTGTGTTGAAGAAGTGGAAAAAATTGCGCGTGTTGCTCCAGGAACACGTGTTTTTTGCCGTGTTCTTACCGATGGCAAAGGTGCAGAGTGGCCATTGTCACGCAAATTCGGTTGTGTTCCAGCTATGGCGGTTGATGTTCTAAGACGGGCACATCAATTGGGTTTGCAAGCCTACGGTGTTTCTTTTCATGTTGGATCTCAGCAGGTTGATCTGAGTGCGTGGGATCGTGCTTTATCGGATGCTGCTACAGTGTTTAAGCGTTTGGAACAAGAAGGTATTTCACTGAAATTGGTGAATATGGGGGGTGGTTTTCCAACGCGTTATTTGAAAGATGTCCCTACAGAACAAGCTTATGGTACAGCAGTTTTTGATTCATTGAAAAAGCATTTTGGTAATCGTATCCCTGAGACGATTATTGAGCCAGGACGTGCGATGGTTGGCAATGCTGGTGTTATTCGTACAGAAGTTGTTCTAATATCTAAAAAAGCTGATAATGATAATGTACGATGGGTTTATCTTGATATTGGAAAATTTAATGGTCTTGCTGAGACTATGGATGAAGCCATTCGTTATCCTATTGAGACACCTCATGATGATAAGGTAATGGAGCCTTGTATTTTGGCTGGACCAACATGCGATTCGGCAGATGTTCTCTATGAAAAAACACCTTATCCGCTTCCTCTATCCCTAACGATAGGAGATGAAATATTGATTCATGGAACGGGTGCTTACACAACAACTTACGCATCGGTTGCTTTTAATGGTTTTGAGCCTTTACGATCATATGTGATCTGAGGTTTCCTTTTAACTATAGTTTTTTTAGACTTTTGGCTATGCTCGTCATGGCGCTATAAGAGGGCGGTCATTGAGATGAACATGATGAACTTTCAAACAAAAGATGGGGCATATTTTACACTTTTATTGGAGCAAGAAACCGATAAGCCTTATCGAGAAATTTTGCTTGATTCAACGATGGGGTATGGACGTAAACGTAAATCATCAGAGGCTTTACGTCGTGGTCGGTTAGCTGCTCAAGGACTTTCTTTTGTGGTTAAAAATGCGCTTGGAGAGCTTGTGGGAAGTGTCCGTCTTTGGCATGTTTCTTTTTTTAAAAGAAAAAATAAAACACAACATGCTTTACTTTTGGGCCCCTTGGCTGTTGCATCTGAATGTGCTGGTATGGGAATAGGATCAATTTTAGTCCGCCATGCAATTGAAACAGCAAAAAAATTGGGATATGGCGCCATTTTTCTGGTAGGGGATTTTGAATTTTATAAACGTTTTGGCTTTTCAAATAGTTTAACAGAAAATTTGGCAATGCCTGGTCCTTACGAAAAGCATCGCTTTCAAGCGTTGGAACTGATACCACATTATCTTTTTGGGTGTTATGGTACTTTGGTTCCTAGTGGAGAACGAGAAGTTTCAAATCGTTTTCAGCATCATAAAGTGGCTTGAAGATCGTGTTTATTTTGTTTTTCAACAGCTGGCTTTGAGGAGAGCATACTGTTTTGGCTAGAGCCAAAGTATTTAGCGGTACAAAGTTTTTGGGGAGTTGTATTGCGATTTTATTATATGGCTGGTTTCTTATTTTTGATAATTTCAGTTAAGTGAGTAGGAATATATTTTAAGCTCATTTTTTGAAATAGCGTCCTATTTTATAATATTAAAGGAACCGGATTTTTGAGTGGTTTTGTATTCTTTTAAAGCCAGTATCATCATACATTTTCCAGTTTTCAATATCGTTGGTAGATCTTGCATCGAAACGGTTGGATATTTTACTTTTTTCTTAAACAGTTTTTGTTTCTTTGCTTTTTATGTGCAAGGGAATGGTTTTGATTGATTCAATAGAGAGATATTTTGAGAAATTTTATACAATTTTAGCGCTTGTTGAAAGAGAAGGGGCTTAAGAAAGAAAAAACTGCAGCAGTAGAATCAAAATTATAGGTATCAGCTTTTTTAAAAGAGTGTAAAAAAATAAAATTACATGTTCAAAAGCAGCTTTTTTGAAAAAAAATATATCATTACTTTTTTGCTATAAAGGTAAATCGTTTTGCAATTGGCATGAGAGGATCAAATACAAAATGATTTTTTCATGTAAAATTTTGCATTCAGAATCAAAAAACGTTACTCTACACATTATAAGGGAAATAGGTGTGTGAATAAAAATCACAAGAATCATAAATCTTTTATGAATATTCTTGTAAGACTCAAAAGAGTAAAGGGCAAAGAATCTTTTAATCTTTTGTGCCCTATGGTGATAAATCAAAAATCTTATAGAAATAGCTGCTTTATCTTTATAGTGTGGAGCACGTTAGGTAAGATCTTTGTTTACCGATCATCTAAAACAATTTTTGTATGCGAGAAGTTATTTTAAAAGTGCGTAAAGAGCCCGCATTGAAAAGAATTTTTATCAGAAGAATCATTTAGAATCGCATATTTATTTATACTGTCTCTTGAGAAAAGATAAAGTGCATAGGAAGCGAGGAAAGTGATAAGGATAAAAAATATTTCTCAATTTTAATTAAGCTTAGTGATTTGGTGGTGAATCCATGAGAGGTGGTATTTTTTTGAGAAACATGGTCATAAATGTCAAAACACCAAAGATGATGGTTATGATAAAGAAAATATCACTAAAAGCCATAATCATTGCTTGTATGCGTACCATATTAAACAATTGAGAAAGAGCCAGGGTATAGGAATCAAAGGTTTCTGTTTTGAATAATAAAGTAAGCTTTGAAAGCATTTCAGTTGCTTGTCTGTTTGCGTGGTTAAGTGTTTCGGCTATTCGTTCATAATGGAAGTGCGTGCGTTTTGTCATGAGAGTGCTGATAATGGCAAGCCCTACAGCACCACCTAGATTCCGTGTGAGATTAAAGAGTCCAGAAGCATTTTGCATTCGTTCTGGTGGGAGTGTTCCCAAGGCAATATTATTAATAGGAACCATACATAACATTACAGAAGCACCACGGAAAACTTGCGGCCAAAAAAGCTGCCAAAAATCCCACTTATCTGTGATAGTGCTTGCCATCCAAGTGCCTATTGCAAAACCAAAAAGTCCTATTGCCATCATTAAACGTGCATCCATTCGTGCTGAAAGGAATCCTGCAAGGGGAGCCGTTAATAACATGACGAATCCTGAAAGAAACAATGTTTCTCCAATCATAAGGGCATCATAATGGCGGATTTGGCTCAAATAGACAGGATAAAGGTACGTGAGTCCATAAAGGCCTATCCCCAGTGAAAAGGAAAAAATGGATGCAGCTGAAAAATTAAAATTAGAAAAAGTAGAGAGATCTACAATGGGTTCTTTTGCTGTAAAAGCACGCCAGAAGAACAAGGCGGCAGCAAGAATCATGATAATGAACAAATTCCGAACCAGCTTATCATTCAGCCAATCATGACGTGCGCCTTCTTCTAGTACATACTCTAAAGTTCCTAGAAAAACAGCCATAGAAATGAGCCCCAACCAGTCAAATTTAGCCATGAGAGATGGATTTGCTTTATCAAAATCAATCAACTTCCAAGCGAGAATTGAAATAATAATCCCAAAAGGCACATTAATGAGAAAAAGCCAGTGCCATGATAAGATATGACAAAGATAACCTCCGACCGTTGGACCAATAGTAGGGGCTAATGTTGCGACTAGTCCAACAATAGGGGTAACAATTGGGCGTTTAGAAGGAGGAAAAAGAACATAAGAGGCGACAAAAACGCTTGGGATAATTCCTCCACCAATAAAACCTTGCAATGCACGGTAGATAATCATCTCTCCAATAGATGTTGCTGTTGCACAAAGAACAGAAGTAATCGTAAACCCGATCGCTGATATGGTGAAGAAAACACGTGTTGAAAGCAATCTTCCTAAGAATCCAGAAAGGGGCAACATGATGACTTCAGCGATGAGATAGGAGGTTTGAACCCATGAAATTTCTTCAGAGCTTGCAGAAAGACCAGCTTGAACTTCGGCTAAAGAGGAGGCAACGATTTGTATATCCAAAATCGCCATGAACATGCCAAAGGCCATAACTGTGAAAATCACAATGTTACGGATTTCTATGCGCTCTTGAGACTGTATGGGCTTTGGTATTGAAGATGTCATAATAATGAGGTCATTTGCTTGTTATTATAAGAGACTTTTATCTTGTGGTTTTGTACGTGTATCAACTTCTACTGAAACACTCATTCCTGCTCGGATATGTCCGGTCTTTAAGACTTCTTCTGGAATAGAAATACGTATGGGAATGCGTTGGACAATCTTTGTAAAGTTACCGGTTGCGTTTTGTGGAGGAAGAAGAGAAAAAACAGCACCTGTTGCGGGTGAAATAGAAAGCACTGTTCCTGTAAAGACTTGCTTTTTGAAGGCATCAACAGAAATATAAGCCTTTTGTCCCGCATGAATATTTTGCAACTGTGTTTCTTTATAGTTTGCTTCAATATAAAGTGCATGGATGGGGACTAACGCTGCAAGACGTTGGCCATTTACAACAAAATCTCCCGTTTTTGCTGTTAAATTTCCTATGATTCCATCAAATGGCGCGCGTATAATGGTTGAATCAAGATCACGTTGTGCTTTTTCACGCGAAAGTTCTAAACTCTTTGTTTGGCTTTCTGTTTCACTTCGTTGTGCTTCTAGTACTCGGATATTTGCACGTGCTGCAGCGATTTGTGCATCTGCTCTGTTAATATTTGCAATGGCTTGTTCATAAGCTGATTTGGCATCATCGACATCAGATTGAGGAGCATAACGATTGGCTTTCAGTTCTGTTACACGTTTTAAGGTGAGTTGTGCATTGGTTGCTATGGCTGAAGCGGCTGTTTTTTGCGCTTTTGCATCATCTAAAGCACTATGAGCGGCTGTGATTTGTGCATCAATGCGTAGAAGTGTTTTTTTCTGTGTGTCAAGATGCGCTTTTGTTTGATCCAAGGCTATTTGATAATCACCATTGTCTAAGTAAAATAAAACATCGTCCTTTTTTACAACTTGGTTGGCTTTAATGGCAATTTTTTCAATATATCCATTTAATTTAGTCGCAATAGCGGCTATATCTCCTTGTACATAGGCATCTTCAGTGGATAGCATATAACGCCATTGCGTTATCCATTTGTAGCTAAACCAAAGCACAAAGAGTGCAAAGACAATAAGAAGAGCCTTGATTACTTTCTTTTTTTGCGTTTTATTGAAATTTTTGGTTGAAAAAATTGTCTCAGCTACGGACATGATTTTATACTTTCAATATTTATGTTCCAATGAGTATAATAAACCCATCACTAAGATCGGTGATATACATGCACGGACGATAAGAGCTTTTCAAACAATAAGGTGATCCCTGGTACATAATGCTAAATATATAAACTTGCAAGTTAGAGATCTTGTTTTCAAGTTAGCGGTCTTATTTTATTGCGCATTTTTTACAAAGACCTCGTACTTCTAGGGTGCTTTTATGTGCTTGGAAGTCAACAGCTTGAACCATCTGTTTTAAACTCGATACAATCGTTTGATTTTGTATTTCGTTGACTGTGCCACAGTTTTCGCAAATTATAAACGTTGTAAGTTCATGTTGACAGTTTTCAGGGTGTAAACAGACCATAAAGGCATTTACACTTTCAAGACGATGAATACACTTTAACTGTACGAGTTTTTCTAACGCACGATAAACTTGGAGAGGTGCACGAAAACCTTCTTCGCGTAAGTGATTGAGAATCGCATAAGCACTTAAAGGCCCTTTTGCATTTTTTAAAGTGTTTAAAACCAATGTTTGGTTACGCGTCAGTTTAGATGACATTGACATCTTCCTTTTGCTCCCATGGAAAAGCATAAAGCGTGTAAGATATTTATGCAATGGTGATTATAGAATATGTACTCTATCTTTAGCCTTTTACATGACATCCTTGCGATATATAAGAAAAGTTGCAATCGTTGTGAGGGGAGGGGTATTATAATCTGAAAGCCGCCGCTATCGGGCATGAAAGTTTTATACGCTTCTTATTTTGCCTATAATTGCTTGTTGCCAATAATATCTTGAAATAGGATTTTTTGTTTAATATTTTATTGGTATTGTTTGGGGCATTTTATTTAAAAAAAATAA
>NZ_JBHIQH010000114.1:0-10426 GCF_042196485.1 Bartonella sp. AD24XZML
CAATAAAAGTGACATTCCTGCTCTCAACCCTGATCGCTTGAAACAAACCTATCAAGCTGCACTCAATGATATTGGTTCTGCGATAAAAGCTTTCAAAAATGATCCTTCTCACTATCGCACCACTTTAAAAAATCTTGGTGAGCGCCTTTCTGATCGTGTAGAAGATCTCACAACAAAATTTGATCGAAGTGATATCATCAACGCGCTTATGAAGGATGGCATGACCCGTGCGGATGCACAAACAGCAGCCAACCATGCTGTTCAACTCTATCAAAGCGCAGAGGAAAAAACCGAANGATGCACAAACAGCAGCCAACCATGCTGTTCAACTCTATCAAAGCGCAGAGGAAAAAACCGAAAAAGCTATCAAAGCCCTTGAAGAACAGGCAGAAACACTCTCAGACAATCTTGAAGATGCTGTTAAGGGTGCAAAAAACACAGCCACGAAAGTCACGAACACAGCCTCCAATATGGGATGGTGGGGCTTTTTAGGAAGCTTGATCGGCGCCGTCATTTCCAGCGTTTTTGGCTATTATGGATACAGAAGCCGCAAAGACTTTTTCATGCTTTAAAAATTTATAGCTTAGAAAGTATAAAACCAATAAAAAGCTGTACAATCCGTACAGCTTTTTTTGCACCTGCGTGAAAAGCTTTTTGGATAAATGGCAACTTACGACCTTACAATATTCAGACAAAGCTTTTTAAAATTCAAACTTGAAAGCAAAATACACAAATGATGAGAGAATATTGTGCTCATCTGCCTTAAAAAAAATCAACAATCTTCGAAGAGAACAACCTCTCTTTTTAATAAGAACATAGAGAGCTCTTTTATATGCAGTGTATCCCTTCAAAAAAAAGAGCAAAAAAATCAGGTATTTCTTTGTTGTTAAGAAAAAAGCAAATACTCATCTTCAATGATATTACTAAAAAACACCTCAAAAAAACAATGATATAACTTCAAAAAGAATAAGAAATATTTTCAAACAACATGACATTTGACAAAAAAATAAACCCATGCTACGCGTTAAGATGTGGTAGTTTTTCATTTAAATTATCATGTATTTTTATCAATTATAAGGGGAGGAATATATGAATATTTCACTTAATAAAGTAAAAGATGTTATTGAGTTAGCTGCTGAAGAGATTGAGCCAGTAAGGGGAGGGAGTAAATACGCTCAGCGCAGCGATATTCAAGTATATCAAGATGAACTTGATATGAATGGTTCGCTCGAAGTTTAAGAATGTATTGTTAATACAGATCTGCTTATCCATCAAACTTTAAAAAATTAAGCATATTTAAGTGCATGTTTGAATTATTTTCAGAGGACTTTGCTCAAAAAGTTTGGGCTAAGCAAGCAGCTGAATTGTCAATTTCACACATCCCTTTCAGTGAAAGGGATGTGTTGGACGCTCTAAGGCAATACGCTCTACATCCTTGTAAACTCTCAGCGTCTAATCCTAAATCCGAAGTCATAACAGTGGTTAATGGCGTGCGGAGCCCACATCCTCTTCCAAACTTTCTTGTTTTAGAGACGGATAGGACTATAAAAGAGTATACTGCCCGCGTTGATCAATATGCCGAAGGGCAAGAATGGGCAGTCATGTATTATGGGTTATACGCTGCAACCCCTGCACTATGGGATGCAGCAAAAAAGTTTGCAGATCAATTAGCACATTCTTTAGGTTTTAGACCCGGTGGACGCGTGGATATTGACTGCTTCATCGGCCGATATTCTTCTACCTATGTTGGAGTCCATGTGGATCACGCCCATAATTTTGGTTTTACTCTACAGGATGGCAAAACAATGTTTGCTTGGCCTGGCACACGAAGAGACCTCCAAGGGCTAAAATATCCTGAATATGAGCAACATAAAACAACAGCAATTGCGCTGCAAAATCGGACAGACCGCGTTGCCTATTTTCCTCATGATGCCTTCCATGTTGCCGAAACGGGAGAAAAGATTGCTGTAAATATCAATGTCGCTTTTTGGGAAACAGCACATGATGCACAACACCATAGAGATTATGTCAAGCATTTACTCCATCTTGATGATCGAACGCGACATGATATCCGCACATCAGGAAGAGCAAATTTAAACCCTGATAATGCTTTTCAGCACTCCGCACTAAACTCTGCCATCACACATGGTACCTTAAAACGCCATATGCTTGTTTCTCAATTAATTTGCGATACAAGTTCACGTTTATGTGTCAAGCGCCCCCTTATTGACGTTTCCGAAATTGAAAGTGAAATCACTCTGCGCCCACTCGCGACCCTCCAATGGGTGCCCTTACTAGAAACAAAAGAACTCCTCATCGCTGCAAATGGGCATTGTGCCAATTTCGAGTATAGCTCTCATTTAGAGAGCTTCCTTTCCCAACTTTCATTAGGAAAAAAATTAGATCTAGCAAAATTAAATGATAAATCCTACAGATATGCGCAGGAAGAAATTTTAAAAACCGTAAAAGCTTTAGCATCTTGGGGAGCATTGTGACAAAGAAAAAATCCATAATTTTCGCCCAAATAGGACTTTTTCTTGTTTTGGGCTTAAGCAGCTTTGCCGATGAAACGGCTCAAGTCACTTTTGCTTTACACTTAGCAGAAAGTACAGCCTCCATTTCAATGCTGCTTTTTGCAGGGCTTATAGGAGGAATTTGTGCAGGTCCCATTGCCCCGCGTCTTTTGCACCGCTTCCAGCCAGCGCACACAGTGACTGTTGTTTTATTGTTTGAAGCACTCTTCATAGCTACAGCCGCAATCGCCAACCAGTTTTGGTTTTATATTGCTCTTTCTTTCGCACTGGGTTGTGCAGGTTCACTGTTTTGGTCTGCTATCCTCGTTGCCGTACCTGACTTCGCAAAAAATGATCAGCAATTAGACCGTATCAACCGCATTATCCAAACAGTCCGTAATCTTGGCTATATTGCTGGACCACTGTTAGGAGGCATGTTGTATGGTTTATCAAACGGGCAAAAAGGGCTCTTTGCACTATCCATCATGGTTCTCTGTGCCGCCTTAATCACCACTTGCTGTTTTAAAAGTTTAAAAATGCATGTGCCAACAACAAGCACAACACAGCCAACCAAAAAGGGCCTAGATTTAAAAGGGCTCTTGCGTAAAAAAAAGGTTGTCTCTGCTCTTGCCCCCCTCATCATTACCATCATCCTCACCTCCACCCTCAATGTATTGTCGATTGTCCGCATCCGCACCGAGCTATCCTTCAGTGCACAAACTTATGGAATGATCAGCAGCATGATCAGTCTTGGCCTTGTGGTTGGTCCACTCTGTTTCTCTAGCCTTTTCCACCGCCTTGGCAATGCCGCTGGAGCATCACTGGCTGCTGCAACCATTGGTTTGGCCATTTTCTGTTTTTCCTTAACACCACTTATATGGCTCATGATGCTGTCATTTTTTATCCTTGGGAGTGCCAACGGTGTACAAAATGCACTCATGGCAAGTTTTATGATGAAAGCCATCCCAAAAGAACAACGAAACAGTCAAATGCCCGCCTATATCTTCATCATACAAACAGCCGTGTGCATTGGTTTTATCAGTGCAGGTTTTGTAAAAGTGCATCACACCCAATACACACTCCTTATCATCAGCATCATTACCATGATCACAGGCATATTAGGTTTTATCGTCAACAGCGCTCTGCAAAAAAAGGAATGGGAGAATGCTTAATAAATTTTATCATCTTGTCTCTTAAAAAAAGTCATGCCCTAGAAATTGCATAACAATTATCATCCGATCAAATCGTTGTATCTCCGATGCGTCTTTATAACAACCAATGTGATTTAAATCACTCTCGTGTGGAGGAACAAACAACCCCAGCAAACAACCATTGCCAAAACTTGATATTTCAAAGCAGAAGAAACCGGTTTAACATCATGCAACAAGACCCTATAGGCTTAAACTTTTACAATAGAACAGGTGGTTATGTATGGCAACTGGCAGACTATATGCTACATGACTTGAATGAAAGCATCCACACGCTTGAATTGCAAAAACCAACGCCGCCCATAGCCATCAATTCTTTCGCTGTCTACCCTTCTAAACTCAATCCTTTATCACGCATTCAATGGGCAAAAAATGTACAAATAATAAAAAACAAACCAGCACTCATTGGCAAACGGCAAATACAACCCATCACCATTGTTTCTACAAAAGGAGCGGCATTTGGCGGATTCGACTTTCCCACATTTGAAGCACTTCGTGAAGGCTGCCTTGTCCAATCCTTAAAAGAAATCAAACTCAATGGTACTCTTCTTGCCTCTGGAAGTCTTTTGATATCACTGCTACGACACGGTCTCATCGAAACAAATCAAAAAGCCTTTTCAGAAAATGATGCAACCGCTCTTTTACGAGAGCCAACATGTATTATCATAGATTCTTCTCTTGGGTTCCTTGCCATTAATCAACTCAATGGACGCACAATCCGGCTTCATGAAAAAACAAAACATCTCTTGCAGCAAGCCGCCACACCAATGCATCTTCAATATCCGCTAGAGGATTCAATAAAGTTTCTTGTAAAAGCAGGAATGCTACGATTGATAAAATTATAAGGATAAAAAGATGCAGCTGATAAGACCTGGCATGGGAACAGAAAATAGTGCTCAACTAATCCATGCGCTTATTCAAATGGCAAGACCGCACACAGTCATTGAAATCGGTGCTGGTGATAGTACGCGCTTTATCGCAAAAGCACTTCAAAAAGCGAAATTATCATGGCAACAAGATAAAAAACTTTTAGAATCTTCCACCTGGAAAGAGCGTACAGCTTTGCTTGATCCTTCAGGAATTCCTGAAAATTACGAACCACGGCTTATCACCATTGATGATTTTTCAGCAGAAGGCCAATCAGCCGAAGAAGCATGGCAAAAACTGCTTCAAGACGGTATTGAAAAAAACATGGTAACATTTATCCATGAGAATTTTTTCTCTCTTGATGAAAGCACCCTCAAATCTTGGGGACCAATAGATTTTGTTTGGCTTGATGCTGGAACGCCCGCAGATGATGTGCGATTTGTTACCACAGTTTGGGAACACATCACCGCTGGTGGTTATCTATGTCTGCATGAACCAACCATGACAACAACAATTGCTCACAATAGCGAACAACGTGTTCGACGTGTTAGAACTCCCATCTGGGAAGAAATTCTCTACCGGCTTGATGGCTCCTATGAGGCTTTAACACTCCCCGAAAACCACAAATATCGCCAAGGTGGTCTGGGAATTATTCGCAAACGCACCCCAGCCGAACAAATTGTACGCGCACAATCACTCCAAGCAGAACTCATAGAAATCAATGAACTTCCCATTCGCAACGATCTTTTGCCCATGGGAAAAGAAACCCTTCACAAACGCAATACCCGCAATTCACTGATCTCTGCCATGACGTCACCGACACTGCGCGCTGTTTATGCCACCATTATCCTTGGTGCAAAAAATCTTACTGATATCCTCAAACATGTCGATTCAGATGCCAAAAACATTCACAAATCCATCAATCGCCTTTTGAATCTTGGACTTATTCACAACACAACAGAAGGATTTCAAGCCGAAGAGACAGCGTGGAAAATGCTAGAAAATAAACATGAGCGGGAGAGGGAAAATTTAAGCGACCGCCATTTAGAAACAGAAGAGATGCTATCAAAAATTGGTGAAGCCTTTCAAATGGGAAAAACCTATAGCGAAACGGAAGTTTCCAAGATATACAACCTCTTTACGATAGACTTTGCCCGATTACGACGCACTCTTGTTGAGAGAGGTTTTTTACAACGCCATGGAGGAAAATATCAACGCATGCGCTAAAAGAGAATGAATAACCTTCCATTAAAAAAATATAATTTCATTAAAAGGTTACAAAATCATTCATCCCATTCATATGTTAACAATCTATGGAGATGAGATTAGCGTGCTCTCTTCGCAAGAGATGCAATGGGGAGGAACAAGAGTGCGAGATGTCAATTAGTTATTAAATAGGGTTAGAAACAGTCAAACCCATCAGGAGAAGATATAGGATCAAGGTCTCAATGATCTTACGATTGTTACGCGAACATCCGGGCGCGGTATTGTTGCTAAATCAGGAAAGACTTATATTGATTTTATGTCATGTTCGTATCTAGGGCTAGAACGTCATCCAGCGTTAAGTAATGCCATAAAGTCTTCCGTAGAGAGATTTGGTGTGCAATATGCAGCTGCGTGAACGCATGTGAAATGTATATTATTTGATGAGCTTGAGTTAAAGCTAAACACCATTTTTCTTGATTCCCACTCTGTCATATTTAATTCCGTAGGTGCAACCCATCTTGCAGTTATGCCCATATTAGGTTCAGGAGAACTTCCAGGATATCCTATAACAGCAAATGGTGTTGTATGGATTATCGATAAAGAAACGCACGCATCAGTGCAAATTTTACGTGGTATACTTGAACAATTTGGAAATTATATAAGAATCCCATTTAAAGATATTGCAACACTAGAGAAAAACCTACAGGAAAGTAAATTACAAAATAGAACGCCTGTTTTGATATCTGACTCTCTCGGTTCTATAGGAGGAGCAAATGACGTTAAAAAATTAACCAAATTAGCAAAACTCTACGGTGGATATTATTATGCGGATGATGCACATGGCACCTCAATCATAGGAAAAAACGGCTGTGGTTATACACTTCATTTATTAGAAAAATACGAAGAGAATCTTATTTTAATTTCTTCTTTGTCAAAAACATTTGGCTCTCATGGTGGTTCATCATCATTTAGCAACAAAGAAGCTGCATCGTTTATTAAGAAATATGCGCTTAATTATATTTTTAGTGGTCCACCTTCTCTCCCAGGAATAGCAGCTTGCCTTGCTTCTGCAGATATTCATCTTTCACAAGAAATTAACCAACTTCAACGTGAACTGCATAAAAATATTTCTTATTTTGATCAAAGAGTCTCCAACATTGAGGTACAGGAACCGCTAAGTCCCATTAGATCTATCTTTATGGGTGCTGAAGACAAAGCGATAAGTGCCTCATATAATTTAAGAAAGCGCGGTTTTTTGGTTACAGCGGCAATGTATCCAACAGTGGCTAAAAAGAAAAGCATTATTCGCGTAGCGATATCAGCAGCACACACTAAACATGACCTCGAAACATTTGCAGCAAATATGAATGAATTGACAGAGCTTTCCTCTGCTTACTGAGATCATAACAGCTTATAAAAATGCGTCCGCAATATTACAATTAAAGCCTATGGCTTTGAAACCAACACATAGAAAAGATTTCTTCTAAATCATGCAAACGCAACTAAAACCACAAGACCGTTTTAATCAGCTCATGGCTAAAATAATAAAGAAACGCACTCAACACCAATATCAATCGTTAGCGGCTTTATACATTCTCAAAGTCGATGAAATAATTAAAATATTTTCTCTCCATCAAATATCGTCATGAAAAGGATTTAGCAATGGAACTTTATTGGATTGTTGCGCAAGAAGAATATGCCAACGCATAAGATATAGAATATTCCTATTCAGAATATACAGAAGAGTTTAATAAAAGAGACATCAAATTCCAGTTTTTAAAATTAGAAGACTGCCTTATCAAAGCAAATCATGCAGATGAATTTATTTTTTTATATCAAGGTATTCCACTGAATCCAGATCATTCTGCATATATTTTATCCAAAGCAGATCTAAACCACAAGCAAGAGCCATCAGTCTCACATTAAGAAATTATTTTAGGATAAGTGGTACACACCTTCTTAACGAATGCATTTATGGCATAGAAAATCTTGACTGGGATAAGATTGCGCAAATGGCATTAGCACGTAAGCTAGGAGCTCCAGTGCTTCCATTCACGATGTGTGGCTATCATAAACAAACAGTACCTACAATCACATCTTTTGTTTCATCAGAATATAAATCTTTCATTTTCAAACCCGTTAGCTCAGGAATGGGATTTGGTGTCATTAAATCAGATGGATTACAACATACAATGAGTATAGGAAATCTGATTTCAACTTCTTCTTCTGAATATTTTTAATGCCTTTTGTAAAGGATGCACAGGATGTAAGATTTTTCTTCATATCAGGAAAACTCTGTTTTGTGAAATTTCGCACACCTCAAGGAGACGGTTATATTGGAAATGTTGCACGCGGCGGCAAAAATACGATTCTTACTGAAGCAGCTTTTATAACCGCATATGGCAAGAAAAAATTCTATCCTGAAATGCTCGGTATTTCTAAAAACATCGTAGAAAAAACAATATTCTTGCAGTGGACTGGCTGGTGAATCAAGAAGGATACTATTTCAACGAAATGTGCATAGCAGAAACAGGGCTGACAAAACTTCCTCAAGAGATACAACAAAATGTATTTGATCATTTAACGACACTTCTATGGAAATTCCATGGGCAAAAATAAAATAACTTTTTTCATCTATAGCACAGTTTTTCTTTCTGAATTTTCCTTTTTCTTTGTACTCCATCTGCTTGGAAACTCTTCTCTCATAACTGCTGCCAATGTTGCTTTTTATCTCGCTGGATCAGTAATCCTTGAAAGCATTCTCATGGTAACCATAACGGGTTTATTAGAAAGATTTTCGCGTAAACTTTTAATGGCTACCGCCTTTATTTTAAGGAGTAGCGCTTTTGTATGCATTATCCTATCGCTCACACCTTCTGCATGGTTGATCTTTTTTACTTTAATGGCTTTTTCGAAAGCAATTTCAAAGCCATTTTTGAGAGAAATTTTATCAGAACATCTCAATAAAAATGCTCTTAAGCGCGCATTAACTCTCTATTCTTTTTTTCAAAATGCTGCTGTCGTTATCGCCCCTCTTGTTGCAACGAGTGCTATAAAATACAACGCATCGACCTTCTTAATGGCTTTTTTTGCACTCATTGGTTTGTATCTTTGTGTTCTATCCATTCAAATTGTTTATCATTACCCGCATAAAACATTATCTCTTGAAAAGAATAAAAAACAAAAAAATCTCTTCTTTCTTCTTTAAAAACAATAATATAAATCGTTCTATTGCTTATTTGCTGGTCACGGCTTTGCTTTGTGCATTCCTCATGGGAATTTTCATTACCACCACAACACTTCTCAGTAAATTTGACAGAAATCTCGCCCCTTATAGTGGAATTTTCTTTTCAATTGTTGGCATCAGTATTTGTATCTGGCAAGGAATAATCAATAAACATCTCAGCCTTTCTGATAAATCAACTTTCTACCTATTATGGCTTATGGGAAGTTTCTCCTCATTTTTCCTCATGGGTGGGGTCTTTACCGCTGTGACTGCATTAATTGCCTACAGTGTCTATGAATCTGTCATGATTCCAGAGATATACTATCAAGCAGGGAAAACAACCTCATCTCTCTCTGCCAGCGTTCTTTTTAGTTATATTCTTGTTATTTCAAATATTGGCCAAGCTGCCGGCTCATGGACAAGTGGATGGATCATCAGCCATTTCAACAATCATATCGCTTTCACCTTTTGCATGATTGTTGGTGCCTCCGCCTTTGCTTCTTGCCTGTGCCTCATGCAAACTAAAAAATAAGCAGCTTCCATGTCACATATAATTTTTGCAACCGGTGGCACAACAAGAGTGCCTAAAACACTTCGCCATAAATGGCTCAATTATGATTTTGTAACACACTCTGCGACAAAAAAGCTCAAAACGGTCTTTAAAGATTGCTCTGTAAACTCCGTTGCAAATTGTCTCATAGCTTAAAGGATTATGGGGTAGACAAGCGTAAGGTAGCTACATTCTGCACGAATAATATTCTATTGATATCCATGTGCAATACAGCCAAATCATTTTTCTTATAATTCGCTCATTTCTGCCATGACCTCACCGACACTACGCGCTGTCTATACTGTTATTATACTTGGTGCTAAAATTCTTTCTGATATCCTCAAACTTGTCAATTCAGAGACCAAAAACATTCACAAATCTATTAATCGCCTTTTAAACCTTAGTCTTATTCAAAACACAACAAAGGGATTTCAAGCAATCGATAAATTATGGCAAGCGCTAGAAGATAAAAATGTACGAAATATGTAAAATTTTAGCGATCGCCATTTAGAAACAGAAGATATACTTACAAAAATTGCAGAAGCATTTCAAATAGGAAAAAACTATCGCGAAACAGAAACATCAAAAATATGTAGCCTTTTTACTTTAGATTTTGCGAGATTAAGACGAACCTTGGTGGAAAATGGATTTTTAAGACGATATGCAAGCAAATATCAGAGCATACGTTGAAAGAAAAAATTCAAGCATTTGAGTTTTTCTTGTGCAGCGTTTTGTTTTTTTGTTTTCTGTAAAGAGAATTTAGGCCAGCTATGCGCCCCCTTAGTATTTAGTGGTATAGATAGTTTGGAGTTCAAGGAATTGTGAGCAGTTTTTTTGTTACAAAAAGTTAGCGGAT
>NZ_JBHIQH010000115.1:0-4229 GCF_042196485.1 Bartonella sp. AD24XZML
TATATGGATAAATGGGCGGCTTATGTCACGGGTCAAACCTAAAATATGGGGTGAATAACCCCATGATCTGTGGATAACTTTAACTCTCTTGTCTCTCATTCTTTCTCAATAAGACTCATAAATTATCACATCAGAAAAACTATGATAAAATATTGTTTTCTATAAATAAAATACCTTCAAAAATGAACCAAAATGTGGTTAATAAATGGTTATGATTTGTTATCATTTTTATAGTGAAAGGATTTTAGAATGACAGAAAATGATATTCTTTTGACAGACCGTGAAAGTGCAAAATTGCTTCATATGAGTGTTTCAACATTCCGCCGTCATGTTACCAATGGCTCTCTCCCAAAACCTTTAAAATTTGGTTTTTTATCCCGTTGGTTACAATCGGATCTTTTGAATGTAATCGAACAAGCAAAACAGCAACGTCAAAATGACGCGGCATAAAAAGAAAACCTTGTCACGTAAGAACGGACAAGGCTTTCTCAAGCTCATCAACCTGGTGCTTTATTTGGTGTAAATTCAAGGCTTTCTCTGCTGAAGCAAGACTTAAGGTTTGCATTCAAGTTGTTCTGAATGCTTTTTACAATAAGAGCTATTTAAGCGTCTCTCAACACTTCGCTGAGGCATGACAGCACCAGGACGACATATGGGAAGGTTGTCTGATTTATGATTTTCACACCAATCTTGTATTGTAAAGCTAGGGCGAAAACCTGATTGCGCCATACACATTTCAATACTGGCAAATTGATTCAAATCTAGCGCCACAACCTTATTAAGGTCCGGTACTCCACATTCTAAAAGTATTTTATTTCTCCATAATGCTGGAGAAAGTGAGGGAATTGAGTTAACACATCCAGTGATACTTAACAGAGCTATACAACTCAATAGTTTTAAGATTTTCTTCATTATTCCCCTCTTTCAATGGATTTATTTACAATAAACAGCTCATAAGCTTGTTGATATTTTCTGTCACCGCTGTTTAAACAACGGTGAACAATATTGAGATGATGGATTGAGGAAACAATCCCGCACAGGCATGTAAAAACGTGAGTGTGGGGATTGTCGGTCATCACAAACAAAACTTAAGGTTTGCATTCATCCGCATTTTTATACCTTTTACAAAACGGGCTGTTTAAGCGCTTCTCAACACTTCTCTGTGGGATGACAGCACCAAGCTGACAAATGGGAAGGTTTTCTTCTCTAAATGTATAACACCAGTTTCCTCTCCCTTTATAATGGAATCCTGATTGAACCATGCAAGCATAAATTGTTGCATCCTCATTAACACTAAGCTTTCTATTTTCTGAATCAGCATCAATAAGACTCGGCATTCCACATTCTAATAAGGCTTTTCCTATCTCAGTAAAATCTGCACCTGCCTTCTCCCACATACTCACGTACTCTGGAGGACTGCTGTCAATTTTTGATATGTCACATCCAGTCACACTTAATAGGACTATACCACTCAATAATTTTAAAATTTGTCTCATTTTTTCTTCCATAAATGATCTAAAGTCGAATAAATTGAATGAATTTGTTTAGTAGGAGATGTTCCATAATTAGTTATACACGCTTTACTTGCATCACCATAACAATTATGAGGACTAGGATCATAACCGCCTAACGCCCTCCCTCTCTCTATCAATGGAGAGGTTGCTGTAGTCAATAAACTTTTTCCTACAAACAGCGTCATATATAAAGGATTTTTTATACCTTTCTCCAAAAGTGAAACATCTAGATTTAAAGGTACTTTATAAAAAGTAGGTGCATTGTAACCAAACAACGTACTAATGGGGTCAGATGCATGGCTTTGTAAGTAAACATGATCATTTTTGCCATCGCTTACGACATATAATGCATTCGCTATCGATTGAGCATGATCCGCTGGTCCATAAAGATAAATATCTGTTTTTTCTGCTATACCGTGGATGCCGCGCTTTTCAAAGTCACGTAGTCCATTGCCTACTGTTAAGCTACCACGACTATGCGCACTAACAATCGCCCCATCATTACCATAACGAGAGGCAAAATCTTGGAATTTCTTGGTCGAATTACTCCATCCCCCAAAATACTCATAAATTGCTACCCCGAACTCTACTAGCTTATCTTTAGCTTGGGGGTGGTAGGTAAAATAAAGGGGTTCATGCGCATTATCAGCCATTTTGACGGCATTACGGGCTGCTTCATCAGATGAATTAGAAATACCATTATAGAACATACGCCTGTTGCCATCAGAGCCTTTTTGTAAATGATTTTTTTCTCCTGGTTTTAAATAGCGATACAGAGTAATATTTTTTCCATCGCTGTCTTTTATAGGTTTTCCATTTTCATCGGTTAAATAGAGGACATTGCCATTTTCATCATGCAAAATCTCACCTACTGGATGTTCTTTAACATTTGCGACTTCGCGCACTTTGTCCCAGTATCCCAATCCTTCATCCGATAAATCATTGATCATATCTACGCGATTATGTACTACCCCCTCAAGCGGTGCGACATCTAGCTGTCCTACAGCTTGGTGTGCTGCTGCGGTGTTGCGGTTGAGAGAGCCAATGATTTGTCCAGCATCTTGCCCCATCGCCCTCTGTCCAGTTGTATCAGTAAGGATGATAGTCCCATCACTGATAGCAGATTTGGTTTTCCCTTCTGCTCCATCCTTGGCTTTGCCGTGATTTAAAACATTCTTGGCAATGTTTTTTATCGTGTCATTCCCAGAAATGCTAAACCCATGGCTGCTGGCTTTAGCATGCGCACTGTTGCTGATATCACTGGTGCTAATGCTTCCTGTGGTTAGGCTGTTTTTGTCTGCCGGCGCGGTGCTGGCAATAATACCTCCGGTCAGCGTTGTTTTGTCTTTAACAATGATCTTAAAGCCGCCATCACCCGCTTTGATGCCTGATTGTTCCACAACACTATGATAATCACTAGAGGATTGATCCTTTTGGAAAGAGGCGCTCATGGAGCCCCCACCACCCGTTTGTCCAGCACCAAACCCAACAGAAACAGAGTTTTGCTTACTGGAAGTTTGTCCCGTATCACTGCGGCTGGTAATGGCAAAATCACCCCCTACTTCCATTTCTACACGCTCTCCAGAAACTACGGCGCCTGCCAATGTGGTGTTTGCCTGACTTATGTTATGAACAGTGCCGCTACCTATAATATGGCTGTTTTTGTGTTGAACTTCCTCACTGGAACCTTCCCCTTGACTAAAAGAAGCACTACCCGTTGCCCCTGCGCCACCCGTGCCATAACCGGTGCCAACACTCATTGAAGAACTTTCACTGCTGTTTTGTGTGCTTTGCGTGTTTTGCGCACTTTCAAAGGTGATATCTTCACCTGCTTCCATAGTGATATTTCCGCTCTGTGCATCATTTTCCAGCACATAGATTGGATTGGTACCAGCGATAATATCAGCGCCAACACCATGAATGCTGCCTTTGTGGGCTTGCATGTTAACAGCGCGTCCGCCTTCTATGCTATCTGTCACCGCTGTGGAGACTTGAGAAGAGGCTTCTGTTTTCTCAGTTTTAAAGCCCACGGTTACACTGCCAGATGCGCCAGCCTCGGTCAAACCGCTTAACGTATCCAGTGGATTGCCCCACGACTTTGGCTTCAAAATGCGCATCCCCCGTAATGGAACCCTCACCTGCCTTATTGTAGATTATCTTAACCACCAAATTTAAAAGGCCCTCTGCGTGGATAAAGAAGTAGACGGCTTTGATCCCCTACTTCATTCGTGATTTTATCTAACGACCTTTTTAACGATGGGGAGGACGCTTTGGTGATCGCTTTTGTAAAGCTTTTTGCTTTTGCTGACGTTTTCTTTCATCCTCAAAATGCGTTAGTAAAGCGCGTTCCTGTTTCGTTTTGTTGGTCACACCAAAGGTGTCATTATCCATAAATTGCTCATATCCTGCTATCATTAAGTTGCTGAGGAACGAGCCACTTTTCGCAGGTGGTGAAAAATAGATCCCTTTTGAATCTTGCAATTTATACCGGTAACCGGCTTTTTTCATGCACTCATAAACTGAGGCAAATTCACTCGCATACGCATTCATATCGTCAGGAGAAGCATAGACTGGTTTCCAACCACATGTTGACAAGGCTTGTTGGATCATAGCTTTATCGACACCTGGTTTTTCCCATAATGCTAAAGTTGATGGAGGAGGTTGGTTAACACATCCCGCTGTATTTAAGAGAGCTATGCAGCTCAATAGTTTTAA
>NZ_JBHIQH010000116.1:0-3869 GCF_042196485.1 Bartonella sp. AD24XZML
TAACGCAAAAGAAAAGCATGAAAAGTCTTTTGCTGGTGTGACAACTTCCGTTGATATCGGTGTCCTTGGCACGGTACAAGGACTAAAAGATGCCGCAGATCACATGAATAATAAGGATGGTAACAATACAGTTATTAATGGCATACTGACTGGCATGAAAATCAGTCATCTTTATAGTAAAGGCAAAACCTTTGTTAATTGGCTGACTGGCAATACGGGGGAAAAGGGGAACGTAACCAAAGGACTGAGTAGCTCATTAGGAGGATTGGGGGGCTCCACCAAGGATGCTCTTGCCAATATGGCTGGTGCATCTGGCAGTGTAACCGTGGGCTTTAAAACTGAGAAAACAGAAGCCTCTTCTCAAGTCTCCACAGCGGTGACAGATAGCATAGAAGGCGGACGCGCTGTTAACATGCATGCCCACGAAGGCAGCATTCATGGTGTTGGCGCTGATGTTATCGCTGGTACCAATCCAATCTATGTGCTGGAAAATGATGCACAGAGCGGAAAGATCACCATGGAAGCAGGTAAAGATATCATCTTTGAAAGTGCACAAAACACGCAAAGCACACAAAACAGCAGTGAAAGTTCTTCAATGAGTGTTGGCACCGGTTATGGCACGGGTGGCGCAGGGGCAACGGGTAGTGCTGCTTTTAGTCAAGGGGAAGGTTCCAGTGAGGAAGTTCAACACAAAAACAGCCATATTATAGGCACCGGCACCGTTCATACCACGAGTGGGGCAAACACCACATTGGCAGGCGCTGTGGTTTCTGGAGAGCGTGTAGAAATGGAAGTAGGGGGTGATTTCGCCATTACCAGCCGCAGTGATACGGGACAAACTTCCAGCAAGCAAAACTCTGTTTCTGTTGGGTTTGGTGCTGGACAAACGGGTGGTGGGGGCTCCATGAGCGCCTCTTTCCAAAAGGATNTTGGGTTTGGTGCTGGACAAACGGGTGGTGGGGGCTCCATGAGCGCCTCTTTCCAAAAGGATAAATCCTCCAGCGATTATCATAGTGTTGTGGAACAATCAGGCATCAAAGCGGGTGATGGCGGCTTTAATATCATAGTTAAAGACAAAACAACGCTGACCGGAGGCATCATTGCCAGCACCGCGCCGGCAGATAAAAACAGCCTGACCACAGGAAGCATTAGCACCAGTGATATCAGCAACAGTGCGCATGCTAAAGCCAGCAGCCATGGGTTTAGCATTTCTGGGAATGACACGATAAAAAACATTGCCAAGAATGTTTTAAATCACGGCAAAGCCAAGGATGCAGCAGAAGGGGAAACCAAATCTGCTATCAGCGATGGGACTATCATCCTTACTGATACAACTGGACAGAGGGCGATGGGGCAAGATGCTGGACAAATCATTGGCTCTCTCAATCGCAACACCGCAGCAGCCCACCAAGCAGTAGGACAGCTAGATGTCGCATCGCTTGAGGGAGCAGTGCATAATCGCGTAGGTATGATCAATGATTTATCGGATGAAGGAATTAATATCTTTGAACAGGGCTTTGTAAACATGTTTATCAAAGAGCATTATCTGGCTACCGTGGATCACGATGAAAATGGCAATGTGATCTATGCAAAAGATGAAAATGGAAATCCTATAAGAGACAGTCATGGAAACCCGCAGCCGCAATATCATTATTTAACGCCTGAAGAACAACAGAATTTACAAAAAGGTTCTGATGGCAAGGTTCATGTTTTTCTCAATGGTATTTTTACAACACCAGATGACGCAGCCCATAATGCGGTTCAGTTGGCTGATAACAAGAATGATCCGCACTATTTTCTGATGTTCCCTCATAGCGATTCGTTCTTGGTAGAGTTGTTCATTGCAGGGTATCAGTATGCTCTAGAAGGTAAGTTGGGTATTTTGACCAATTCGACGAAGAAGTACCAGAATCTGTTGTATAGCCTTGGCAATATAGGATTGCATACTGATGCGCATAGCCGCGGCAGTATGACAGCGGGCAATGGATCGCATGATTTAGAAAAGCATGGTGTTCATGGTATAGCAAAGAAAACAACGATTAATTTCTTTGGACCAGCTTATAATACTCAAAACATGGCAGATACGTTATATATCTTAAGTGATGGAAAGCAGGATTACGTAAACTTGGAAAATCATAAAAATGACTTTGTGGGTACAAAGATTGGCAAAAATCCTTACACTTTTGAGCAAATACCTCCTGGAAGTGGTCCTTGGAAAGAAGCAGGGCAAATATTTAAGGGCTACCCAAGTGTCCATGCTTGTTATGGTAATGCAGGTTCAATATGTCGACAGGCTTATGGATTACCTAATCGTACGCCAATTTATTCAAAATATTCAGGAAGAAAAAAATGAAACAAATCTTGAAATTATTAAGTGGTCTCATTCTGTTAAATATTGTTGGATGTAACATCGACAAGCCTCCACCAGGAGTTTTGAGTGCATGGGAGAAACCTGGTGCAGATTTTACGGAGATAGGAAAAGCCTTGTTAGAATGTGGTATGCCAACCCCTTATGATGTTTTTCCAGAAAATAGAAAGCTAAGCATCAATGCAGAGGCTTCCATCGATGCTTGCATGATTCAAGCAGGATTCCACTACAAATGGGGAGGACCATATTGGTGTTATACTTTTAAAGAGAAAAACTTGCCGATTTGTCGTCCAGGTGCTGTCATACCACAGCGCAGTGTCAAGAAGCGCTTAAATAGCCCTTTTTGTAAAAGGTATAAAAATGCGGATGAATGCAAGCCTTAAGTGATGATCAACAATCCCCCTCCTTGCCTTCGCTTGGAATGGCGGGATTGTTTCCTCAATTAACCATTTCAATATTGTTCACTGTTGTTTTCAGCAGCGGTGACAGGAAATATCAATAGGTTTATGAGCTCTGTTTTATCGTAAATAAATCCATTGAAAGAGGGGAAAAATGAAGAAAATCTTAAAACTGTTGAGTTGCATGGCTTTGTTAAGTATCGCTGGATGTGACTCAAAGCCTCCTTCAAAATACTTTGTTATATGGCAAAAGCCAGATGCAGATTCTACTGAAGTAGCAAAAGCATTGTTAGAGTGTGGTAAGCCAACTCCTTATAATGCCGATACAGAAAATAGTGGATTAGGTTTCGGTGAATGGGCAATAATTCATACTTGTATGCTTCAATCTGGCTTCCACTATAGAAGTGAAAATGGAAAGTGGTGTGAAAATTGTCAAGATGATAGGATTCCGGTGTATCCTCTTAGTGGTTCTATCACGCCTCAGCGAAGTGTTGAGAGACGCTTAAATAGCCCTTATTGTAAAAAACATTCAGAACAACTTGAATGCCAGCCTTAAGTCTTGCTTCAGCAGAGAAAGCCTTGAATTTACACCAAATAAAGCACCAGGTTTGATGAGCTTGAGAAAGCCTTGTCCGTCCTTACGTGACAAGGTTTTCTTTTTATGCCGCGTCGTTATAACGTTGCTGTTTTGCTTGCTCGATGACATTCAAAAGATCTGATTGTAACCAACGCGATAAAAAACCAAATTTTAAAGGTTTTGGCAAAGAGCCATTGGTTACATGACGGCGGAAAGTTGAGACACTCATATGAAGCAATTTTGCACTTTCACGGTCTGTTAAAAGAATATCATTTTCTGTCATTCTAAAATCCTTTCACTATAAAAACAAATCATAATCATTTATTAACCACATTTTGGTTCATTTAGAAAGATGTTTTATTTATAGAAAACAATATTTTATTATACAATTTCTAATGTGATAAATTATGACTCCTATTGAGAAAGAATGAGAGAGAAGAGAGAGAAAGTTATCCACAGATCATGGGGTTATTCACCCCATATTTTAGGTTTGACCCGTGACATAAGCCGCCCATTTATCCATATA
>NZ_JBHIQH010000117.1:0-3529 GCF_042196485.1 Bartonella sp. AD24XZML
GAGGGGAAAAACTTGGTTGTCAGCATCAGGCGCTGTCACAACCGCACCAATAGCGGTCTGATCAAATGTTGCTAAAGGACGGGAATCCTCACCAGCCTCTACAATGCGAATCCCATGATTAAATTCTGTTGCCATATTGCTCTCCAAATCAATGAAGAGACTATAACAACCATCATCATGCTCCATAAGACTGACACTGTCAGTCAAAAAAAGCCCTTTAAAAGGCTTTTAAAGAGCGATAAAAGGACTTAAAAACATATAAGCCTGCTTATACAACAGCTATCCATTTGACTTGTGCTATTTTTAGTTTTGTATTTAATCTTTCCATAATCTTATGAGAACAGCGCCATCAGCACCAGCACCGCTTGAACAATCAGTCCCATGAGAACCTGCTCCACCACCCCCAAAGCCACGCCCTGCTTTTCCCGAACTATAGGAACCTTTGCCTACTCCTCCAGAACCACCCCTTGATGTATCACCTCCAGCATCACCTCCATTACCGCTTGTTTTACTCGTAATTCCACTCGTTCCAGCACAACCGTTTCCACCTTTAGCAATTCCTTGATGTTCGTCTGTTGCTAAACCAAAGTTTCCTCCCACGCCTCCAGCACCACCAGAGCCTGAATAGAAGGAAGTCGTACTCCCAGTAATCGAGTGAGAGATACGGGCGTCAGCTCCCCCACCACCCTTCCCTCCGGTAGCAGTAATAAAATTTTTGCCAATGGTTGTTGTTTCTCCAGGCTTACCGCTTACAAAATTCTTTGCAATAGAAGCCCCTCCTTTACCAATGATGATATCCTCGTGACCGTTTAAACTGACTTTATAGCCATACCAGACGGAACAACCACCACCACCACCACCTCCTCCTAATCCTATCCCAAACGCTCTACCACCACTACCCCCACCACCCCAAGCTTGGATCTCAACTTTGGTTTTATCGGTGACCCAGACGGGCCATTGAATTTTTCCATCCTGTGTATAGAGCAATTCAGCATCGGCAAGAGCCGGCCAATTCGTGATTTTATCGGTCAAATCTTTTTTTAGACTCTTTATTTGTGACAAAATGGCGGCATCCACTTGCGCTTTCGTATAAACAAGATCTCCATCGACTTTTAAAGGTCCTTTAAGCAAGCTTCCCGTTGTGCTTAAACTGGTAACTATTTCACCATTATGGGTGAGGCTAAACGACGAATTACCCAACAGTTCTAAGCCACCACTCATGGTAACTTTGCTGGTAAATTTATTATAACTTTGCCATTCATTTGGGCTTGTGAGGTGCCCATAGCTTGTGAGATCTTCGTTGATCTTGGCTCTAAAGTCGTCAAGACCCACGATATCTTCGGTTTTATGTTGATGCGCGCCTAACAGGGAGACAGCACTGCCAAAGGTGAAGTTATTATTGCTTGATTTATAGAGAACATAATTGTTGGCGGCATCGTGTGCCCCCTCGATATCACTTAAATCAGCAAAGGTGAAGGTTTTATCGGCTGCCATCTTGGACTTCAGGGCTGCTTCAAGATCTGCAACTTCACTTATGGTATGCGTGTGTTTTGAAGGTGCTTTTTCGTTTACCTTTTCCTCAATATCAACAATGGCTTGATCAATTTTGGTCAAGTTTTCGCGCAAGATTGGGAATTCAGAACTGATAAAACGCCCCTCTTTAGGCAATTCCATGTCGAGTTTTTTGGTTTTGGTCATCTCTCATTTTCCCATTATAATATGCCAGCGCCAAAATCACGCACCATGGACCGCGCCGCCGGTCCACCGGTAAGGGTCAATTTCAAATGTGCTTGTTTGGCTGTTTTGTCACCACTGATAAATTTTCGTTCTGTCCAAAGTGGTTCAGTGAGTTGTTCTGTTTCGTCAAGTTTCAAAGGGGTGAAACCACCATCATCCAGCTGCATCTCGCAAGTGAAGGTTGCACCGCCCGGTAAAAAGGTTTTGATATAGCTCGTTAACCTTGCCTTTTCGCCAAAGGCAAAAGCACGCGTGACATAGGTCGCTTCCTTATGGATTTTTCCCGCAATCAACTGAACAGGAGCAAATAACACCGGTGAGAGCTTTTCGGTGCCTTTAAGAATAGCGCGAAGCTTGACCTTTTCACTGATATATTCAGTAAGACTGAGCAATTGAAAGGGAAGAAGTTGATAAATTGTGCCATTGTTTCGTTCAATTTCAAAGATGACAGAACACTCACTTGAAGGCAACTCAATGGCTGCGCGTATTTGCAAATCAGAACAATCCACAAGGTCAAAGGTGCCTAAATCGACAATCTTTTCTGTTTGCCTATAGCGTGCAGCGAGCACTCGAAAGGCTAAAGCCTCATCTTGATGGGCTGTCCAACTTTGTGCGTTAACAGAAGAAAAGCGTGGACCGGTCACGTAAGGGTGACTTGAGACAAATCTTTGACTGTTTACATCAAAATCTCCAAGCTTTGCTAGTGAGACGGCATGATCAGCATCATCGGTTTTAATGACAAAGGCGGTGAGACGGTCATTAGGGACTAACAAGGGGACATCATAGCGTGCCCCAGCCCAACCTAGCTTTGCGCCCTTCATAGAATAAAAGCTTTGCGCTTGAATATCGGCGGTAGGATAGCCGTTTTCGGTTGTCACCAAATCAATCACCAGATCATGGTTCTGATTGCCGATTTTGCAAAGATGAAAGTCAATTCCAGTGATTTGCCGTGTTTCATCGGGGGTAAAGACTTGGGCTTGTGGGTCAAATTGCGTCCATATCTTTACTGTTGTGGTGCGCCGCATCACTTTCACATCAATCAGACCTTGTCCGGTAAAAAGTCCCGTTGCAATGGTGCCCCCTTTCCCCTGTGCCACGACATTTTTTGTACCAGCGGTAATATTTTGTGGAATCGTGAAAGTGCCCTCAAGGGCGCCATCGGGAGATGTAAAACAATAATAGATTTTTTGTAAAATATCCACGCCATCAAAGGTAAAGCTTTCTAATTTTTCCCCTTTGCCAAAACCTTCAATTTTAAAGGAAAGGGTAATTTGTCTTAAGAAATCAATTTGTTCTCGGATTTCATTGACCAAGTCATCACGCACTTCTGTGTTACGGATAGTTCTCCCGCGATTCCATCCCATATTAAGTTGATTGGTGACACTTGAGAGCCAATCGGTGCGCTGTTCATGCCAGAAGTCTGTCGCGGGTTCAAGGGTTACTGTACCAGGTAAGGTCGCAAAATTTTGATAAGGATTGATTTTTTCGCAAGCCGTTGTCAACTCTTGCGCAATGATCACTTCATTTGTCCAGTCAAGGGTGACAGGCGCTGTAAGATTAGCGGTGTAAAAGGTTGGATCAATGGCGAGCTGTAAAATGCCATTGCCTACAGCCCCCGTTTGTTGAAAGCCTTCATCTCTGTAACTATCATCAAGAAAAGGGTCTGCAAACATGCCTTTTTTGGCAACAGGCTCTTTAGAGTCTACATTGCTTTTAATGCGCTCTAATTGCATCAACCGATCAAGAGAGAGTATCCGTTGAAAATAACGCCACATCTCATCATAGGGGGCAA